>NZ_JAVLSP010000169.1:0-3353 GCF_031528575.1 Candidatus Sororendozoicomonas aggregata | reverse complement strand
GCTGGAGGTGGGGGTGGAGGCGGAAAGGGAATGGCAGAACCAGACGTCACTTTTTCCTCAGGTTTGTAGCGTTGCTGATCGCTAATGACCCTGTCAGGTGTTGCGGTTATCAGATCCGCCATAGGTGTTGTCGCTTGTGGTGTTGGGCGCGAGAGAGCATCAAGGGGTGTTTCATCAATGTCAGGGACTTGTGCAATCGTCACAAGGTAGTTGTTAAAGCTACTCCATATATCGGAATGTCCCTCATCAAAATCATTCAGTGTTTTTCTGGTGGCTTTATGAATGGTCTCAAAGGAATAGCGGTTGCCTTTATTGGTTTGCAACGCGCTGTCAGAGACATAACTGGCAAATTCAGTCTTGCTCTCTTCAGGCAAGTTTGATTGCTGAATGTCACGTAAAAGGCGCTTTCTATCAGCGTCACTGAAATCTTCCCTGCGAAGCAGCTTGTTCATAGTCGGGTCAGACAGGGCTGCTCCTGTGGGTTCTGAGTAATAGAGTGGTTCTGAAGGACGAACAGTATCCGTTGAGGGTGCTGAAAATCCACGCTGTTGCATTCTTGTGGGCTGCCCAAGTGCTGGTTGAGACGTAGGTGGTGATCCAGAAAGGCGCTTGATGAGGTAATCAGCATAAGAATTTCCGCTTTCAATGGTTTGTTGGGAAAGTGGGGCAAAGTTAATGCAAGGTGATTTTTTACCCAGTACCCTCTGGTTTTCTGCTTTGCGCGTTTTTAATGCCTCAATGCGACTGCCAAGTGTTGTGTTTGGTGTTTGACTGAGAAAAGCAGTACCAAACAAGGTCAATGCCCGCTGGGGGCTATACTCACCGCTTTGGATTAAATCAACCAGCAGCCCCTGAGCTTCCCCGGCAACATCTGAAGAGCGGTTCTGCGTCCAGAGCTTGAGACAGTTATTGGCAATTTCAAGGTCACAGTTTTCATCGAGCCTGTTAAGGTGATGGGAGAATAAGGTCTTGTTGCCATTGTTTGTTGTGATGGTACTGCCGTAGTGATGGTAGAGTTCACGAAGTTCATTCACCCTGTCAGCATGAAGGGTTGATGCCTGGTCGTAACGGTCTTGTATATCCTTAAGTTCTTTATGGGTTGTTATGATCTGGTTGATGAGTTTTTTTTGTGATGTCCTGCTTTCCAGCCTTGCTGAAAGGTACTTTGGACCAATTCTGCCGAGAAATTTCCTGGTTGCTACGCGTTTCAGTTCTTTATAATGGTTGAGCTCGGCGTCTAAATTTTGCTCTTGCACCAGGGCTTTTTGTGTCATATGAAATACCTGGTTTTGCAATACAGCAGCACTGCTGTTTTCCCTATCCATTGCTTTTAGCAATTCGTAAGGCCGGTCGATAGCGTATTGGTGACTTTCCCGTGTTTTTCGTGTGCTTATGTCTGCCTGGGTTAACCTTTTTTCGGGATGCTTCGAGGTTTGCTCTAAAATGGGCCTTAAGTATTCTTCTTTGTTAGTCTCAATGGCTGTTTGCTGCTGTATGGTTGTCGCGAGGTTATTTTGAGAAGGTTTCAAACTGTTGGTGCAGTGAGCGAAGTGCATCAGGCTTTTTTGTTTTAATGACTCGTGCCACTGTTTCAGCAACCGCTTATCAAAGGCAGATAATGATGTGGTTAACGCATGGAGTTCCTTTAACCTTTCAAGGTGCTCCTGGTAGCCTTCTGCTGGCGGCTGTTCAAGTATCTCTGTCAAACTTTCATTGTATTGAGCGGCCATTAATTTATGAAGGTGTTTATACTGTTTTTTGGTGAGATTATCTTCCTGATTCAAAAAAGCCAGCTCAACACGAATACTCTCGAGCCCTGATACTGTTTTTGATGCTTTTATCACTTTTTCAAGGAAAAGTGTTAAGTCATTTTGCAGTATGTTTTCCTGGAATTTTTTAACATTGACGATGGGTTGTATTTTTTTTATCTGAGGGTCTTTTTCGTCTATTTCTTTTTTAAAGGTTTCCGGGATGGATAGTATTTTAGTAATAGAGTCTTTTAATCTTTCGCAACGTTTGAAAGAGAGCTTGCCACAATGGTTAGATTCAAAGGTTGTTTTATCTGCCTCCCTGGCAACATCTTTTGCAGTGTTTAAAGAGTGATTTTTGAGAATGCTGATGCGATGGTTCTGAAGGCTTTTTTGCAGCTCATGACGGTTTTTTTGGGTTTTTAAGCTGTTCTTTGATTTTAAGGTTTCCGAAATTTTATCATTAATATTGCGAGTAGAGCGGCTCTGAAAAGAGCCATTGCTGGTAAGTACCTGTTTTGTAATGTCAAGCCCCTGATAGGCTATTCCTATATCCCCGGTGGTAATGGTTGAGCTTGGCATGGTTCGTCCTTGTCATTCACTAAAAACTATTATTTAAAAATAGTCTATTACTGTTATTGCTGATTTGATTGTTGTTTTTTTGGGTTGGTTTTATTGCTTTTATTTGTTTTGTTCTTTTTTTTGTCAAAAAAATGTCTTTTAGTTTTTCCAGTGTTGGAAAATTAAGCCCACCAGGCAACTGATCCCGCCTGTAACAGACATGGTCACTGATGCAGGTTTTTTGACAGTTGTTCTACGACATTGCATGATGATCGTGCATAAGCGCTTTTGGTAGCATTAGCAAAAAAAAAGACCGTTGGTATAATAAACCAGTAGTTTGATACAGTATGCAAGGCAGGTGAAGAGGCCTTAGAAGCAGTCTTAAAAGTCTGCCCGCAGCGAGGACTGCGAGAAATGGAGGATAAAAAGTCACTTTTGTGAGGAGAATAGCGGGACTATTTGACGAACAAAAGCGGCTTCTTAGACCCATTTATCGTAGCCGCAGTAGGAGCATGACTTTTAAGACTGCTTCTTAATACAGATAGCGCCCAGGTATTGTTTAAACATGCTTCTACCCTGTCTGTGCCAGAAATCCGTCAGCCGTTGTTGTGTTGTGAGCAGGGGAGAGTTATGAGTCAAGTCAAAATCAATGTTGGTAAGCGTGGTGAGCATGATAGCAAGAAGGTCAGCCAGGAAGACCTTGAGCTTAAGGCATTACTTGAACGTCTGAAAAAGAAAGGGCTTAACCCAATGCAGATTTGCCAGAAATTGACTGAGCATAAGGTATCACCACCAACGGCTGATGCCTGGAGTTATAGTTTAGTGGTTGAGCATTGCAAGAGACTTAACGTTCAGTAGTCGTTGCCATGAGCCTGTCGGACTTATGCTTTCGACCTAAAATCCAGAAAGTGTGGCCAGAATTTCTGGATTTTAGCTCGAAATTGTCTTAAGTCCGACAGGCTCCTAGTGGTGCTAAGCCCTAATATCTATCCCTTTGAAAATGTGGTTTAATCCGCATCTCCAGTAAGACATAAGTAAATGGCA
>NZ_JAVLSP010000168.1:0-3424 GCF_031528575.1 Candidatus Sororendozoicomonas aggregata | reverse complement strand
TTTTTTAGTGTATAAATTACCAGATCGCTTTGGGTTATATGGTCAAGTGACTAAGCGTGCGCGGTGGATGCCTTGGCAGTCAGAGGCGATGAAGGACGTGGTAATCTGCGATAAGCGCTGGTGAGTCGATAAACAGGCTTTGACCCAGCGATGTCCGAATGGGGAAACCCACTCACGTAAGTGAGTATTCCGGTGCTGAATCCATAGGCGCCGGAAGGCGAACCCGGGGAACTGAAACATCTAAGTACCCGGAGGAAAAGAAATCAATTGAGATTCCCCCAGTAGCGGCGAGCGAACGGGGATTAGCCCTTAAGTTTATGTTGGTTTAGCGGAACGCTCTGGAAAGCGCGGCGATAGAGGGTGATAGCCCCGTACGCGAAAGGCCGGTATAAATGAAATCGAGTAGGTCGGGACACGAGAAATCTTGACTGAAGCGTCTTCGGACAAGGGGGGACCATCCTCCAAGGCTAAATACTCCTGACTGACCGATAGTGAACCAGTACCGTGAGGGAAAGGCGAAAAGAACCCCGTTGAGGGGAGTGAAACAGATCCTGAAACCGTGTACGTACAAGCAGTGGGAGCCGTTTTCGGACGGTGACCGCGTACCTTTTGTATAATGGGTCAGCGACTTACATTCTGTGGCAAGGTTAACCGTTTAGGGAAGCCGTAGGGAAACCGAGTCTTAATAGGGCGATTGAGTCGCGGGGTGTAGACCCGAAACCGGGCGATCTAGCCATGAGCAGGTTGAAGATCAGGTAACACTGATTGGAGGACCGAACCCACCGTCGTTGAAAAGCCGGGGGATGACTTGTGGCTAGGAGTGAAAGGCTAATCAAGCCCGGAGATAGCTGGTTCTCCTCGAAAGCTATTTAGGTAGCGCCTCGTGTCTCACCATTGGGGGTAGAGCACTGTTTGGGCTAGGGGGTCATCCCGACTTACCAACCCCACGCAAACTCCGAATACCAATGAGTGCAATCACGGGAGACACACGGCGGGTGCTAACGTCCGTCGTGGAAAGGGAAACAACCCAGACCGTCAGCTAAGGTCCCGAAGTAATAGTTAAGTGGGAAACGATGTGAGAAGGCCCAGACAGCCAGGAGGTTGGCTTAGAAGCAGCCATCCTTTAAAGAAAGCGTAATAGCTCACTGGTCGAGTCGGCTCGCGCGGAAGATGTAACGGGGCTCAAACTATTCACCGAAGCTACGGATTCAGAAGACAGATGACAGAGGACAGAAGACAGATGAAAAAAACAATACAGTGTGTTGAGGATCTTGAAGTATTTGCTAAAGCGTATCGCTTATCATTGGATTTACATGATCAAAGCCTAAAGTGGCCAAGACATGAGCAAGTCAATGGTATAGCTGATCAAATACGCAGAGCCAGTAAAGGTATTTGCGCTAATTTAGCAGAAGGCTTTGGTAAACAGGCTTATTCAAAAGCTGAATTTAAACGCTATGTATCCATGGCAATAGGTTCTGCCGATGAAATAAGACTCTGGTTAAGTTATGCCAAAGACTTAGGTTACTTATCACGAGATATAGTGAACCAATACCGTTCAAGTTATCAAGTCATTGCCAAGATGCTATCCGGTTTACACAAAAACTGGAGTTAATATTTATTGCTTTTTCATCTGTCCTCAGTCTTCTGCCATCTGTCTTCTGAATGGTAGAGGAGCGTTCTGTAAGCCGTTGAAGGTCAAGCCGGGAGGCAGGCTGGAGGTATCAGAAGCGCGAATGCTGACATGAGTAACGATAAAGGGGGTGAGAGGCCCCCTCGCCGGAAGACCAAGGGTTCCTGCGCAACGCTAATCGGCGCAGGGTGAGTCGGCCCCTAAGGTGAGGTCGAAAGACGTAATCGATGGGAAACGGGTTAATATTCCCGTACCGCTGTTGACTGCGATGGAGTGACGGAGAAGGCTAGGCTGGCGCGGCGATGGTTGTCCGCGTTTAAGTTTGTAGGCTGAGAACTTAGGCAAATCCGGGTTCTCAAGGCCGAGAATCGATGACGACTGTTCTTTAAGAACGGGAAGTGGTTGATGCCATGCTTCCAGGAAAAACTTCTAAGCGTCAGGTCAACAGGGACCGTACCCCAAACCGACACAGGTGGTCAGGTAGAGAATACCAAGGCGCTTGAGAGAACTCGGGTGAAGGAACTAGGCAAAATGGTACCGTAACTTCGGGAGAAGGTACGCTCCTGCTGGTGATGAGACGCGCTCTCTAAGCTGGCGGGAGTCGAAGAGACCAGTTGGCTGCGACTGTTTATTAAAAACACAGCACTGTGCAAACACGAAAGTGGACGTATACGGTGTGACGCCTGCCCGGTGCCGGAAGGTTAATTGATGGGGTTATCTTCGGAGAAGCTCTTGATCGAAGCCCCGGTAAACGGCGGCCGTAACTATAACGGTCCTAAGGTAGCGAAATTCCTTGTCGGGTAAGTTCCGACCTGCACGAATGGCGTAACGATGGCCAAGCTGTCTCCACCCGAGACTCAGTGAAATTGAAATCGCTGTTAAGATGCAGCGTATCCGCGGCTAGACGGAAAGACCCCGTGAACCTTTACTATAGCTTCACAGTGGATCTTGATGTTGCTTGTGTAGGATAGGTGGGAGGCTTTGAAGCGTGGACGCCAGTTCGCGTGGAGCCATCCTTGAAATACCACCCTGGCAATATTGAGGTTCTAACCTGGGTCCTTTATCAGGATCAGGGACATTGTGTGGTGGGTAGTTTGACTGGGGCGGTCTCCTCCTAAAGAGTAACGGAGGAGCACGAAGGTTGGCTAAGTACGGTCGGACATCGTACGGTTAGTGTAATGGCACAAGCCAGCTTGACTGCGAGAGGCACATCTCGAGCAGGTACGAAAGTAGGTCATAGTGATCCGGTGGTTCTGCATGGAAGGGCCATCGCTCAACGGATAAAAGGTACTCCGGGGATAACAGGCTGATACCGCCCAAGAGTTCACATCGACGGCGGTGTTTGGCACCTCGATGTCGGCTCATCACATCCTGGGGCTGAAGCCGGTCCCAAGGGTATGGCTGTTCGCCATTTAAAGTGGTACGCGAGCTGGGTTTAGAACGTCGTGAGACAGTTCGGTCCCTATCTGCCGTGGACGTTGGAAGTTTGAGGAGAGCTGCTCCTAGTACGAGAGGACCGGAGTGGACGAACCACTGGTGTTCGGGTTGTGTCGCCAGACGCATTGCCCGGTAGCTAAGTTCGGACGGGATAACCGCTGAAAGCATCTAAGCGGGAAGCCCCCTTCAAGATGAGACTTCCCTGACTCCTTGAGAGTCCTGAAGAGCCGTTTAAGACCAAGACGTTGATAGGTTGGGTGTGTAAGTGCTGTGAGGCATTGAGCTAACCAATACTAATGACTCGTGCGGCTTGACCATATAACGCCAAAGCGATCTGGTTTACTAGAGACTAGAGAC
>NZ_JAVLSP010000167.1:0-3495 GCF_031528575.1 Candidatus Sororendozoicomonas aggregata | reverse complement strand
TTCTGGTACACGACAGTTTTTTAAAAACAAAACTGCTCAACAAACCCAGAAATACCAAGGGGTACAGAACCGATGTGGAGAATTTACCCCCATTTGCCGACCGTCCCTCTTAAGGCAATTTCGGCCTGAAATCCAGAAATAGCCGCCATATTTTCCGATGAATTTGCTTATATAGATCAACTATTCGCACAAATCCATCGAAAAATCTGACTCGCTCTACTGAATTTGATGCTCGAAAGCTTAAGTCCGACAGGCTCCTAGTGTGACTGGTCGGACAACAGTCTGAGGTTTTTGAAGCAGCGCGTGAGCTGGCTAAAAAGACTGGTTCTGGAGTATCTTTCGGGAACTGATAGCGATCCTGTTACTCACACAAAGATGCTCTTGAGGTTATAATCTTACCGACTATGCCATAATCCAGGGCTTCTTGCGCTGTAAGCCAGTAATCTCTGTCAATATCTTTCCTGACTCTTTCTATCGGTTGTCCAGTAGCTTCCGCTGTGATTTTTATAATTCTCTCCTTCATCTCAATAATTTGTTCCATTTGAATTTTCAAATCTGATGCTCGTCCCTGGCCGCCACCAGAAGGTTGATGAATCATAAATCGTGTATTAGGAAGAGAAAAACGATTTTCTTTTTTTGCAGCAAGGTAAATATGTGTACCTGCACTGGCTACATAACCAGATCCTATGGTTATTATTGGAGCATGGACAAATTTGATAAAGTCATGGATTGAGTCTCCAGCCTCCACATGACCACCCTGTGAATTAATAAAAAGTTTGATGGGTTTATGGGATTCCTGGTCTAAATAAGTCAGCTTTTTGCAAAGCTTTTCAGCTTGCGTCTGGTCAATCTCACCAAAAAGAAAAACTTGCCTGTATTTTAACAATAAATCAACATTAAAACCTTTGTTTTCTTCATAAGATGTAGATTCACTCTCGTTCATTAGTTACTCCTGGTTATTTTA
Source organism: Candidatus Sororendozoicomonas aggregata (assembly GCF_031528575.1). Classification (NCBI taxonomy): domain Bacteria; kingdom Pseudomonadati; phylum Pseudomonadota; class Gammaproteobacteria; order Oceanospirillales; family Endozoicomonadaceae; genus Candidatus Sororendozoicomonas; species Candidatus Sororendozoicomonas aggregata. The sequence goes on along the minus strand of NZ_JAVLSP010000167.1, from coordinate 2,531 downwards.
GTTAAATGTTGCTATTGCATGCGTTAACAAGATTTTCACAGTCGGAAACGAGTTTTTCTCCAAATAGGGTGAGTTTACCTGATTCTCTTAATACACGAACAGTTTGATAAAATTTTTCCTTAAAGGGTGTGCTATTATTGGACTCGTTATAATGACTTTTTACATCATCTTTATTTAAAAAACTATTCTCAATTAGGTTATTAAAAGCATATATAGTTCTAGCCAAGACAAACATTGCATGATAGACACCACTTAAAGGTCTGTAATCAAGGCGAAAAGGAGTATAATATTTTCCTTCATCATCGGTTATCACAGGTTTTTGATACCATATGTGGTAGAGTAAATTATGAGCTGATTCATGCACAACGTGTTCAGCCAGTCTTGACCAATTTTCATTTTTCTTCTCAAAAACCCTTAAAAAAAACATACCCAGTATGTTTAAGTAGGAACTGGCGTTAACGCCATTTGATTCCACTAGGATAATATTATCAATAAGTATTGATATTTCATCAAAATGAGAAATATCTATGTGCTTCAGTTTTTTTAAAAAACGAGATAATTCTAGAGTAGTTCTGTATGACTTTTCTACGTCCGGCGTTATCACAGAAGATCTTTTTCCTCCATACACGCCACCATAAGTTTCCAGGTGATCTCTTTCCATTACCGAAAGAAAGGTGTCTTCAACGCTGGAAATATATTTCCTACCAAATCGGGAAACAGAAATTTCTATTTCTTCTTTTTTTAAATGTAAAAGAGTGTCGAAAATATCATCCAGCACACAGTGACATTTTTTTTGATTATCATTTTCTATCGCTGAAAGTAAAGCGGAGTGAGATACGAAAAATAATGGTTTATTTCTAACTATTTTATCAATGGAGTTGTTAAGTGTTTCGCCAACAGGGAATTTTTTATAACTACATACTGAAGAAAGGTAGTCATAACTTTCAATAAGCTCATTAAGGTTAATCTTTATAAGGTTGTCGATGTTTTCATTGTTTGGTTCTGCCCAATTAATACATTCTATATTCATATAAAAGCTACCTGCTAAATGCTTCTGGGTATTTCTTGGTGTACAAATCTTCCAGATCTCCATTTGTCTTTTTAAGTGTAGATTGAACCTCTCTGGAGGTTATAAATACAATGGATGTAAGTATTATGATACCGCCCATTATCATAATAACTGTATTAATACTTACCGCCTGTGGAGCGGATAGTAAGTAGCCAAACAGCTGGCTACCCAAGGGAATTGTTAGTATACATAAAAAGAAAATTGCGCCCTCAAGTCTGGCTCTAAATTTGTCGGGTACTGCAAATGCCCTTATACTATTACAGGCAATACCTTTAGCTGAAAGGCCAAATCCAGATAGAGCTAAAGAGAGTATTTTTAAATATGTTGATTCAAAAATGACAAAACACAATATACCTGAACCAATTAAAATATTTCCAATAATAACGGGTAGTAATCTGCTAAATACATTGAACTGAATTTTTAATGATAACGTTGCTCCTATTAACATTCCGGCTGCAAATGCAGATTCAAACATTGCTAATGTATTAGCCCCGGCATTGAGTTTTTCAACGACATAAAAAGGGATAACCACGGTAAGTAGTGGCGTCACTACAAAATTAGTGATCATTGCTGTATAACATATATGCTTTTCATTGGGTAATTTTGATAGTACCTTAAAGCCAACCAGCATTCTCTGAAAAAGAGCCTCTTTATTATCATCTTGATTTTCAGATACTGTTCCTCTTATAGTAACGGTGTTAATAAAAATAAAAGCAATCAAGTAAAATGAGGCGACCGTAAGTATAGCGCCATGAACGCCCAGAAGAGCAATAAAAGCACCTCCTAGAATTGCACCAATAATCATCTGAAATGAGTTAAATGTTGTAGCCATTCCTATAGATTTTGTATAACTCTTTTTATCAGCGATAAATGGTATCATGCTGTTTATCGAGCTGGACGTTACCGAGTTACAGGCTGCAAGCAATGATGCGCATAATGCGGAAATAACAATATTATTATCAAGTTGAGTTGTGTTGATATAAAAGAAAATGATGGCTATTATAGGTAAGATCGCATTTTTTATTAAAATATTTTTTTTGTCTTTGCTGTCTAGCAATTCACCTGCAACGGGTAATGAAATAAGGTTAAACAACCACATAATGGCTATAATAGCGCCAAGAGTTACGCTGCTATTATTTTCACTAACCACAGACCAGATTAAAACAATATTAAAGCTTCTAAATGCTAGCAATGAAATAGCACTTGAAAAAAGAAAACTATACAATGACACTGGAAATAGTCTCCTTGAAATAATGCTTGTATTTTTCAGTTATACCTGGTAATGAAGGACAATGGTTTAAGCAGTGAAGCGCTACATCGTAGGAGCCATAAATATCATTGGCAATGATAGCAAGTTTAAAATAGGCTCTTAATGGATTCCGGGGAGTTATCCAAACAACACCTCCAGAAGGCCGGATAGAGCCGCTTTCCCACGCTTCCTGATGTTATGCAGGCATTCAAA
>NZ_JAVLSP010000166.1:0-3532 GCF_031528575.1 Candidatus Sororendozoicomonas aggregata | reverse complement strand
TGTGAGGAGAATAGCGGGACTATTTGACGAACAAAAGCGACTTTTTAGACCCATTTATCGTAGCCGCAGTAGGAGCATGACTTTTAAGACTGCTTCTTACTAACAACAAGATCGAGAGCACGTTTATGGAACATTCTGGCTAATTTATGGCATTAGCATCATCGGCGCATTGCCTCGAAGTGGTTGCTGCTTCTCAATATATTCCTGCAAAATTTCAAAGCAGTTCAGGTACTCTATTAACCCTCTTTCCAGCTCTGCTTCATCCAGATCCTGGAGAGAACGAACCAAATACAAGCCCAGTTGTTTATTATCCGGTTCAATACATAAACTGACCCGGTGAGTGCTCACCAATATCAAACTGGTTTTCAGAAGCTCTATCAATAGTTGCTCCTGGTCACGGGGCTGATCCGGTAACGAACCCAAAATACCGTGCAGGTAACAGTTTCCCCCTGCCTGAAAGGCAGTTAATGCTACGAGATCGTCCAGTACGAGGTGGTATTTATTATCTTTGAACTCCAGCTTACCCATATCATTTTTTTGGGCAAATGATTCCATCAAATGGTCAAAGCTCATTGCATCCCTGCTCCCATGAGAAGGCATTGCGCCCTCAATTCATTCCTTTGTTTACTATGAGTGTAGCCGACTTAGAAGCAGTCTTAAAAGTCTGCCCGTAGCGAGGACCGCGAGAAATGGCGGATAAAAAGTCGCTTTTGTGAGGAGAATAGCGGCACTATTTGACGAACAAAAGCGACTTTTTAGACCCATTTATCTTAGCCGCAGTAGGAGCATGACTTTTAAGACTGCTTCTAAGTCATCCGTCAGGGATGTCGACTGTTGAACGATTCCTTTTGTAGCTTACTGACAATTTTTTGAACACCACCACCGTCGCGGCAAAAGCAGCAAGAGATGTCATAAAACCAGCAGCCACAGATTCAGTCATACCCATCACGAAATAACCCAGCGCCGCAATCATCGCAATGGTAAGTGCATAAGGCAGTTGTGTGTTAACGTGATCAATGTGATGACACGACGCACCAGTTGACGACAGAATCGTAGTATCAGAAATGGGTGAACAGTGGTCACCAAAGACAGCACCTGCCAATACCGCCGACAGCATGGGTAACAACATAGCTATATCTGCTGCGGCTGCCATATCACCAGCAATAGGTAACATAATGCCAAAAGTGCCCCAGCTAGTTCCTGTCGCAAATGCCATAACACAAGAAACAACAAACAAAATCATTGGCAAGTAGCTCGTGGAGAATGCGTCACCGACCAAACTAGCCAGGTAGGCGCCGGTTTCCAACTGGTCAATAACACTGATCAAAACCCAGGCAAAGATCAGGATGTAAATGGCTGGCAACATGGAGCGCACCCCTTCTACAATGGCTTTTAACCACAGTGTACCTTTCAGGTTATGGCCTATCATACGGATCGCTGTCAGCGTCAGCCCCAGACTTGAACCCCACACCAAAGAGCCGGCGACGTCTGTTTTTTCAAAAGCTCCCAACACGGAGAAGCTCTGCCCACCAGCCACAAGGGCTGCTCCTCCAGTCCAAAGCATGGCAATGATAGTTAACAGTACCAACAAAAAAATAGGAATCACCAAATCAGCAACCCTGCCTTTGCCATGATCATCCAGTTGCGCTGCACCTGGCGGAGTCCCCATAGTCTGATCATACAACTCACCCGTCTTTGCACGCTCCTCACGCAAGCGCATGGGACCAACATTCAAATCCAACCAGGCCACGGCTATCACCATAGCCAGGCCAAATACAGCATACAAGTTCATGGGAATCATCGTAACAAAGGCATGTATGGCGCTAATATCAGACACGCCATGAACCGTCATGATGGTACCAATCATACCTATGATATAAGCCCCCCAACTGGAGACAGGCGTAATAACACAAACCGGTGCTGACGTTGAGTCAATCAGGTAGGCCAACTTGGCTCTTGAAATACCTTGCCTGTCCGTCAATGGCCTACTGATGCTGCCAACAGCCAAGCTGTTAAAGTAGTCATCAATAAAAATCAAAAAACCAAGCGTCACGGCAAAAAGCTGTGCGCCAATACGGCTTTTAATCCTTGTCCAGGCCCACTCACCAAAAGCTTTAGCACCGCCAGATAGGCAAATTAAGCTTGTGAGAACACCCAGCAGAATTAAAAACAGCAAAATAAAAACATTGTTCCTATTGAAGCCATCATTCCAGAAGATGGCGATAAACTTCTCCAATATATACGACAATGAATTAACGGCATTGAAATGGGTGACAAGCAAACTGCCGACCACAATACCCGCTCCGAGGGACAGCAGGACTTTTCGGGTGATAATAGCTAAAAGTATCGCAATAGCCGGGGCTAACAGGGAAAGGACTGAATGATTATAGCTAAATAATTGCATAAACAGATCTCACCAAAGGCCTGACTAATGGATATCCGTTTCAACTAACAGTATAGTGCTGGTTATTTGGATCAGTAGCAACTAGTTGACATCCTCCCCCTGCTAGAAAGGCTGTCGCGAAACGCTGAAATACACTCCGCACCGTCATCCTGTACAGGGAATGTACAGGAACCACACTCTATGGAAGGCACTCTAACCGCGCGCGTCATGCGGGTTTAGTGATTCACGTCCTTGTGGCATAGACCCCTTACAATCCCTGTACGGCATAACGACGGAGAAAATTAAGAGTTTCGCGACACCCTCCAGACCGGTGGGGGTCTAACGCTAAAATCTGATAGCAGTAAGGCAGCCCCTATCAAGAGTAGTATTTCTGGTACCGGGAAGCATTGGCAGCCCAAGGCAACAACATATGACAGTGAAACTTACTGATAAAAAGTGTTGTTTGCTTTCTGGTTTCTATTTATTTTTTTATTCAACCCGGAGCTATTTTGGTGGCATTTTCTTTTCCCATTGCCAGCGGCTTTTCTCCAGACTTGTACATTTTATACATGCGGCGTTCAACCTCGGATGCTGTCAAGGTACTGAGCCGCCACTCACCATTAATAAAAATAAATGCTTTTTTTTCTGCACCAAATTTGTAGTAAGAGCCATTGATGTAAGCCTCTGCTCCCTTTGGTATCTGCATATAACAACCTTTAAGCGTAGCCCTTTAAAACCCTGGTTCAGCGTGCATAACCACTTTATTTTTGTACTTATGTACTTACTACTTTTCCGGCTTGCTATTCCCCGATCCAGTCACTATCACTAACAGTAACACTGGCCCCGAAGAGGCTTATTCAAAATTGCTACTTTGAAGCCAGGTACAAAACCTTTCTGCCCTCTGTATCTGCAACCGCCTTCCCATTGGAGTAGAATTAAGCCGCAAGCATTACACGCTGTGCTGACCATAACCAACACGACTTTTCACAAGTGACAAAATCATCAGTTCTAATTATTGGCTGATATTTTTCAAACCCACTGCTTTTTACATCTAGGAGCCTGTCCGAGAATAGACTACCCTACTGCGGTTGCGATAAATTGGTCTAAAAATTCCTGCTTCTTCGTCAAATAGCCCCACTATTATCCTCA
>NZ_JAVLSP010000165.1:0-3563 GCF_031528575.1 Candidatus Sororendozoicomonas aggregata | reverse complement strand
TTTAGCAAATAAAACCACTATTCACTAAAAATTTCCGACTTTTTATCCTCAATTTTCTGCCATCCTCGCTACGGGCGCTATTCTCGGTCAGCCTCCTAGTGAGTGGGACTCAAATTAGCCTTGAGCTGATTTTGCGCAATGATAGCCACTGTGAAGTAAGGAGCCTGTCGGACTTATGCTCGAAGGCATAATTCCGACAGGCTACAAGACTCTATAGAACGCTAATCTGACTATCTGCTGTCATCTTTCAGCAAAACAACCACTACTGACCTATCACACAATCAGTATAGCCATGGTAGGATAAAATGGTCACTTTTACTCAACGCTCGCGTTTTTCTTTGATCAACTGAACAGAGAGTTGAATTTTTAACGCCTGTCTCACTGCTGTCAATCTGGCTTCATGGACGCCTTTATAAATTCCTGCCTATTCTGGGTGGGTCAGCGAGCTTGAACTTTTCACACATTTTTTCGCACAATGCGACATTTAATAAGGCAGTGAGGCACTTCCAATCAGTATATTGTCTGCTCAGGCTTAGCCTCTGGTTTAAGCAGTCTTTCCTTAAATCGAGTGGTGCGTCAGGCTCGGGAGGTTCTGTTAACTCGCGTGAAATTGTTTTAATTCTAACAATCTTGGGATCTGGTATAAAGCCCAGCTGAACGAAAAACCCCAGGTTTTCACAGAGGGGGTTGTTGACATAGAGGTACTCACCACCGTTTAAACGAACTTCTGTGTTAACGATATAAATCAGCAATGAATCAAGATTAAGAAACTGAAAATCTCTAAAAATCGAAAATGCCTGTAAAGTAAATTTTGATTCCTTTTTAGCGACAGGATCAGCCGGTCTGCCAAAAACTTTGGCATATCCGGCACACTCCCGGCCTTCATAAAACCGAAGTTCTAACATTCTTGCCCCCCCACAAACTCCCATGGTAGGCGGGTCCAACCGTTTAATGGTAAAAGTCCGATTTAATTTCGGGCATTCAAAACGGCTCATGTCGTAAAAAGCAATGTGTGTAAATGCCATGTTGATTTTCACTTGTCAATCTGAGTTTGATATAACCGCCACGCCATCATTTCAACAACTCTCCGTGGACGCTTTTACCAATGCCTGCCTGTTCTGGCTTTGGGAAGTTGGAATTTTTACACATTGATTTGCCCTGCGTCGTATTTAGCAAGGCAGTGTAACTCTGTCATATACATATAGCCTAGTGTCTAAGCACCAGTTGCACATTTAAATAGCTGTTTCTGGTATCGAATATTTACCATCATTGTACAATGACATTACGCTACCGGACGCGCTGTGGGTAAGCGTTTTCATACCAGGTGCCAGGCTGCCAAATTTATCATCGCCTACGACAATTGTCTTGTGGGCCTGACCGCCTTCCTGAAAGACGGTTCCTATCCCGTGAAACACTCCTGCACTATACTCTGAGAGGGAGAAGAAAATCTCAGGCTCGTTATACTCCTTGACAAACTGCCCGAAAGCGGAAAAGTCCCGCGCAAGATTCGGGGCAGTTTATGACATGCTTGGGTTAATCGTTTCTCTATTATCCTAGGAGCAGTTTCCAAACGAGTGATCTTTCAGAAAGGTATTGGTGCATGTTAAAAAAAAAATCTCCATTAGTGTCTTTCCAACCTGAAAATACGCAGACAAGCGTACTGAATGGACAGCTAAAGCTCTATACCTTTCCTTACCGGGGCGATGATGTAAAAAACCTGATTTTGCTGGCCCATGGCGGTATTAAAAGGGAAGATTATTCTTATTTCTGTGGTTTACTGAAAATGCATGTTAACCGGCGTTTCCAAGTACCACCGGGGTTGTTTATTTGTTTTTACGCACCGCATCAAACGACTTCAGGCATTTATACGCACAAGCCAATGTTTGCTTTTCTGACGGACTTCATGACAGCCGTGGATACGCCTTATGAAATCATTCCACCTCAAGCTTCTGTGCATAATTACCAACTGATTAATGCCAAGCTGGGAGGCCAGCCTGTGGTTAGTGACGCTGATATAAATGCTGCCTTATGGCAAGCCCGGTGCTCGGCTCACTACGAGAAACGGCCTGCGCCTGCTTTTGATATTATCACCACAGAGCCTTCATGGCCTGACTGTACTACCTTGAAGGAAACTATTGATACCCTTATTTTTACCGGGCACTTCTACTCCAAGATTCATTGTCTGATCTGTCGCTATGTCTTTGGCAGTGAAGTGGTACGCCACGACTTCATTCAGGGAAATGCTTCTTTTGAGTGATAACCTTCCCCACCATGATGCCAGCTCATTTCCTTTTGCTGCCGCAATTAGAGGTGACTGGTAGTCCATGTCTCGCCTCTGATAGTTTTTTTACTATCCTGGTAAAAGTACACAGAAGCAATCCCTCAGGTTGATAATCTTTCAGAAAGGGTATTTGCATTTGTTGAAGAATAAACCCCCATTAGTGTCTTTCAAGCCTGAGAATACACAGACAAGTGTATTGAATGGACAGCTAAAGCTCTTTACCTTTCCTTACCGGAGCAATGATGTGAAAAACGTGATCTTGCTGGCCCATTCCGGTATTGACAGGGAAGACTATTCCTATTTCTGTGGTTTGGTGCAAATGCGTTATAACCGGCGCTTCCAGGTACCACCGGGGGTTTTTATTTGTTTTTACGCGCCGCATCAAACGACGTCAGGCATTGATCCGAATAAGCCGGTGTTTTCTTTTTTGACGGAATTCATGACCGTAGTGGACACGCCTTTTGAAATTATTTCTCCTCAGGCCTTTGTGCATAATTACCAGCTGGTTCATTTTTCCGACTGGATAGGAGGCAAGCCCGCCGCAAGCCAGCATGATATAGAGTTAGCCTTATGGAACGCCCGGTGTATCGACGATTTCAAGGCAATACCCGCTTTTGATATTATCACCACAGAACCGGCATGGCCTAGCCCAATCAGGCTCAAGGACGTCATTGATACGCTGCGTGTCACCGGGCACTTCTACACCAAGATTCACTGTCTGATCTGCCGCTATGTCTTTGACACTGAAATAATACGCCACGATTTCATTCAGGGAAATGCTCCTTTGGACTGACGCTTTCCCATGATGCCCGCCCATTTCACTTTCTTTTGCGGCTGCAATTATAGGTCACTGGTAGTCCATAAAACACCTCGAATAGTTTCTTTACTATTCTAACCCGGATATTTCATAAACTGCCCTTAGAGCCGCAAGGAGCAAGCAAGGCCAGGAGCATGTTTATGAAATATCCGGGCTAAGAAGCGGTCTTAAAAGTCATGCTCCTACTGCGGCTATACCCGTCGCCTTTGAAAAGGCTTGATTTTTGAGGGTATTTTCTACATTATACCTGATGCCAAAATTCACTCTCACACGCCAGCAGAAACATCAGCTTTTGTCGCTTACGTATCAGATCGATGGAACATACGGTATACGGTTTCTGGTCTGACTAAGTGGCTTCATCAGAACGGCTTTTCTTACAAAAAGCCCAAAGGCGTTCCACATAAAGCGGATGCCGATAAACAAGCTGAATTTATCAAGGCATATAAGGCGTTAAAGGCTGAGCTT
>NZ_JAVLSP010000164.1:0-3596 GCF_031528575.1 Candidatus Sororendozoicomonas aggregata | reverse complement strand
CTGAGGATAATAGTGGGGCTATTTGACGAAGAAGCAGGAATTTTTAGACCAATTTATCGCAACCGCAGTAGGGTAGTCTATTCTCGGACAGGCTCCCAGACCGTCTTGAATTCAGATTTGACGTATAACCCCCAGATGCAAGCTGGCCTCTCCATAAAATATTGCCGATAATGCCCGGCCACTTTTCTCTTTGCCAGTGTAATGAGGTTCTCCTTTGAGCGACTTTATCTTCGGTCTACATGCCGTACAGAACCTGCTTTCCAGTAGACCAGAGCGAGTACTGGAACTGTGGATTCAAAAAGGCCGCGCAGACAAACGCATCAGTCTTCTGGTAGACGAGGCACGCAGCCAGGGCGTGACCGTACGTTTTTTTGAGCGTGCCAGGTTAGATGCCAAAGTTGATGGCGCTCACCAGGGAGCTGTTGCCAAGGTCGCCCAGGCAAAGGTGCTGCGCGAAGGCGATCTGGCAGATCTGCTGGATACCCTGAAGGTTCCCCCCTTTTTATTGGTGCTCGATGGCGTTACGGACCCCCATAACTTAGGGGCTTGCCTGCGAACCGCAGACGCTGCCGGCGTGCATGCTGTCATTATTCCCAAAGACAAATCAGCCACGTTGAATGCCACTGCCAGCAAGGTTGCCTGCGGTGCCGGAGAAACCGTGCCACTGATTCAGGTAACCAATCTGGCCAGAACACTCGTAACGTTAAGGGAACGGGGCATCTGGCTGACGGGTACTGCCGGGGAAAGCCAGAGCACCGTCTATCAGGCTGACTTAACGGGAGCGCTGTGCCTGATTATGGGCGCTGAAGGCAAAGGGATGCGCCGGCTGACTCGCGACCACTGCGATACCTTAGTCAATATACCCATGGCAGGCGAAGTAAGCAGTCTGAATGTCTCAGTGGCAACGGGCGTATGCCTGTTTGAAGCCGTGCGTCAAAGAACCATTTGACAGCCTCCTCCAACTAGAGAGGACGTCAGAGCAACGGCGCGATCAGATGGTCACTCCCGCGCAGGCGGGAGTCCATTTTCTGGTAGATTCCCGCCTTCGCGGGAATGACGACTGTATGGGTATTAGCGCTTAACAGCATTAGCGTAAAGCCGCGCCCCCATAAGACCCAGGGATCTTGCGGGTTGCAACGAAGGGCACTCTTCTCTAAAATCGCCCTCTCTTTCTATGTTGGGCTGGCTACTGTGAACACCTGTTCCCGGTACCCTTTCCTACACTCCTTGCCTTATCGGTTCGTCCGAAAGGCTGTTTAACCCGTAAGGAGCAACAATGCGTCATTACGAAATCGTATTTCTGGTGCATCCAGACCAGAGCGAACAAGTACCTGCGATGGTAGAGCGTTACAATCGCGCTATCACCGAAAGCGGAGGACAGGTTCATAGACTGGAAGACTGGGGCCGCCGCCAGCTGGCATACCCAATCAACAAGATCCACAAGGCACACTATGTTCTGATGAACATTGAGTGTGGCGATGAAGTCCTGAAAGAGCTGACTGAAAACTTCCGATACAACGACGCGGTAATCCGTAGTATGGTTATTCGTCGTGATGAGGCTATTACTGAGTCTTCCATCATGCTGCAGACTGAAGAAAAGCGTGAGCGCCGTGACGAGCGCCCTCGTCCAGAAGCAGCGTCTGAAACACGTGAAGAAGACGTTGCTGATTCTGCCGAGGCAGAAGACGCTGCCAGGAATCACCAATAGTCCTGGTCAGGAGATTAAACTCACGATACCCGGCCATCACTATTGGAAACCAGTTCACTTTACTAAGGAGACGCTGCTATGGCACGTTTTTTCCGTCGCAGAAAGTTCTGCCGTTTTACTGCTGAAAATGTGAAAGAGATCGATTATAAAGATCTGAATACCCTCAAAGCATACATTGCCGAAACCGGTAAAATTGTACCTAGCCGAATCACGGGCACCAAGGCTCGTTATCAGCGTCAGCTGGCGACCGCTATCAAGCGTGCACGTTACATAGCTCTGCTGCCGTACTGCGATCGTCACTGAAATCTGGGCAAAAGCAAAAATAGGGTAAACTGATGCGTGGATTGGCAGAACTGGCTATGCGTGGCCCTAGACAGGCCATACTGCTGTCTGTTCTTTTTACCAGCATTCCCGTGATGTTCTGGCTCAGTGCTGCCATCATCTCATTGGTGATACTGCGCCACGGCGTCGACCAGGGACTCAAGGTACTGATATGGGCATTGCTGCCCGGCATTGCCTGGGCCGCCACAGGACAATACAGCGTGTTAATGGGGTTAGTGGCTACCGGGCTTTTGGCCCTGTCATTACGCACCACGGTATCGTGGCAAAAAACGCTGCTGGCGTTGCTTCCTGTCGGTGGCCTGATGGCATTTATGCTATCTATAGTGGTACCGGGGCAGGTGACTCAATTGACAGAGATGGTCATGGAGCTTTTAACCTCTGTCCTGAAGCAGGCGGGTAAAACCCCGGCTGATTTGAGTGACAACCTGGAGCCGCTGGTACATTTTGGCGTGATTGGCATGCTGGCCTGGTTTAACCTGGTGAATTGTGTGTTAGGGCTGGTTCTGGCCAGATCCTGGCAGTCAATGCTGTATAATCCCGGCGGGTTCCAGAAGGAACTTCATTCTATCCGGTTCACAGCAACATTGAGCATGACATTGCTGGCACTGGCATTGGCTGGCTTGGTACTGTCACCGTTTATGGTGATTCTGTTACCTTTAGCGTCCCTGCCACTGTTTGTAGCAGGGCTGTCAATGGTGCACGCCCTGGTGTGGTTGCGAAAAATGGGCAGCCTGCCGCTGATCATGTTCTATGTTTTGGTGATACTTTTTACGCAGCTGGCATACCCGATAATTGTTTTGACAGCCTGTCTTGACAGCCTGTTTGATTTTCGCAAACGCGTGAGGCAAAAGGTGCCTCAGGACTGAGCGCTGGAAGCCTGTCGGACTTATGCTTTCGAGCATAAAATTCAGTAGGGCGAGTCAGAATTATGAAGGTGCTATGGTATCTTCACGCTATTAAAAGAGTTAGAGGCTTAAGCAATGGAAGTTATCCTGCTTGAAAAAATTGCCAACCTTGGCAGCCTGGGCGACAAGGTATCCGTCAAAGCGGGTTATGGTCGTAATTTTCTGGTTCCTTTTGGCAAGGCTGTGCCTGCTAGCAAGGACAATCTGGTTGCTTTTGAAGCACGTCGCACCGAGCTGGAAAAAGCCGCTGCCGACAAGCTGACCAGCGCAACTGCCCGTGCCACTGAAATGGCTGAAATCGAGCTTACCCTGACCGCTAAAGCAGGCGACGAAGGCAAGCTGTTCGGTTCCATCGGTTCTCGTGACCTGGCTGAAGCCATTACTTCTGCCGGTGTTAAAGTAGCCAAGAGCGAGATCCGCCTGCCAGAAGGTCCTATTCGTGCGGTAGGCGAATACGACGTTGCTGTTCAGTTGCACACCGATGTGTCCGCAAACATCAAGGTATTTGTTGAAGCTGAATAAGTTTTGGCCCTTAGGAGCCCGTCCGAGAATAGACTACCCTACTGCGGTTGCGATAAATTGGTCTAAAAATTCCTGCTTCTTCGTCAAATAGCCCCACTATTATCCTCAGAAGCAGAAAT
>NZ_JAVLSP010000163.1:0-3694 GCF_031528575.1 Candidatus Sororendozoicomonas aggregata | reverse complement strand
CAAATAGTCCCGCTATTCTCCTCACAAAAGCGACTTTTTATCCTCCATTTCTCGCAGTCCTCGCTACGGGCAGACTTCTAAGACTGCTTCTAAATCCCTTGAAAAAACCGGTAAACCCCATCAGACTCCTGCCTCAATCAACACAATAGCTGAAACTCTATGCCTGTTACCATTGAAGAAATCATTCAACCTTCTAGTCAGGACCGGGATGATTTGCAAAAGATTTATGAGGATGCCCCCTCATGGATGCTTGATAACTGGCGCTCAACTGACCATTCAAGCGCAATAGCACGCTTGCTTGACACCGTTGCTCAAACAGAGGATCAACACCTCTACGCCGCCCGCTTCAACCACCGGCTCCTCGGAGCACTCATTGTCGATAAGCAAAACGACAGATGGTTAATACACCATTTATGTGTAAGACAGCTAACACGAGGCCGGGGCGTGGGTAGTCGATTATTACGGGTGGTCACACAAAAAGCACTGACCAAAGGCAAGGCCATAACCCTATATAATCCGGTAATACGGTAGTTAGAAAAGACGATTGGTATAACGGTTTCTTAATGAACACCTGGATATTTTTTGATCAATGCTTGCAATTGACTGCAATCAGGGTAATGTGGAGATAATGGTCAAAAGGATCTGACTCATGCCCGCTCGCGCCTTATTTAAGGATAAGCAGCTCAGACTTTGCGTCGTGACAACGCTGGCTACCGGGTCTGCTGGTAATACAACAGAGGCATTACTGCTTCCCCCGAAACCATTGGCTTTCAGCTCAACCTGGGATTGCCAGTCAGGCAATGATAATGACTGGCTGTGTGATGCCGGTGCTGACGGGGTCTATCAGGAAGCACCCGAATCAGCCTTCCCAATCAACCGGGAAAGCCAGGTTGCTCACACCTATCGTTACCAGTCAGCCGTCGCCGAACAACCAATGTACGGCTCTCACATCACAACATCACCTTTTGCCAATCCCTATTCTCCATCAACGACCAGAGTGACCGAAAGCGCAGTCCTGACTGAGCTGCTCAATGCCCCACCTGATAACTACGTCTTACAATGGATTGCAGCGAATAGCCGTGAGCCTTTAGAGCGCCTGAAAGCACAATACCCGGTCCTTCAAGAAGCGACAATTGCCGAATACCAACGTGCCAAAAAACAATGGTTTTTGCTGCTTGACGGCCCCTATCCCAGCCGGGTGGCGGCTATGGCCGCCCTCAAGCGGGAGCCACGCGCCAGCATTGCAGCCAAATTTTATCCCTGGACCCGTTCGGTGGCCAGCATCCAACAGCTTAACCTTGTCAGGCCAAGCACATTTGTTAATAACGCCCAATACCCTGAGACCGCGCCTGCTTATTCCAGCATTAACCATCATAATAACCCGTTGCCGGAACAGCTAACTTATAACACCCATGTTTCAAGTGCTTATCAGGCATTGCCCTATGGCCACGCGCAAGTTTCACCCTCAACCCCACAGAAGCAGCAACATCAAAATAACAGGCTGCACTATCCTGACCCACAATCCTACCCGCAGTCTCTCGAGACTATTGCCGCTCAGCCGCCTGTGCCAAAATACAGAGCCTATCAGTACAACAGACATACGCAGCAGCCCCTGACAGCCGCCAGCGATTACACGAACAATTACCCTGAAACAACACAGGCGCTACATTACCCGACACTGGCGATGGAGTCCCCTGTGTTCGGTGAGCAGCTACATTATGCCACAGCTTCCACTGGTCAATATGCCATAACTCGCCAGAGGCAGGAGTATCAAGAGGCTGGCTATAACCAACAGCCTTATTCACAACGACAATACCCACCAGCCCAGAAACAGGCATATCTTCCCGACTATAATATACAGCCAACGGAATATACCGATTACGGATACAACCCTGACTTCTACCGGGAGCAGCCCGAGCCTGCCCCCAGCCGGAAGCATTACGGCGCATCAGCCATCCGCCATGAAGACTTTAGTGGGAATCATCAGCCATCGTACAATGACAGGGCACTCAATGTCCCGCCTGGCAGCTATACCATTCAGTGGCTGGCAGCAAATGACAAAGCATCTCTCGAGCGCGTTCAGCTTCGATACCCTGCGCTGCAAAATACCCGCATTGTGCATTACCGTAAACGCAACGCCGACTGGTATGTATTAATTGGTGGCACCTTCATGAGCAGAGAAGCGGCTCAGGCTGCTCTGGCATTACCTCCTTATTCTCGCCTGACCGCAAGACTATATCCGTGGATTCGTTCAGTGGAAGGTTTACAGAAAATGGTTGCTGGCACCCCCCGACAACCTCATGTACAACAACCGGGCCATTTCCCACAACCAATGCAGCGCGTTGCCCATCACGATGGCGGTTACACCATACAGTGGTATGCAGCCAATCACCCGGATGAGATCAGGCGGATGCAGCAACAGTTCCCGGAACTATCAAACGCCGTAACCGTGCACTTCAGACGTAATCAAAGGGACTGGTACGTACTATTACAGGGACAGTTTAATTCTAACAGGGAGGCTATGCTGGCGTTAAAGTCACCTGCCATGCGAAATGCAGCCAGAGTATTACACCCCTGGACCCGACCGGTGAATACGCTAAGGCATTTGAATATTCAGGAAAGGGGCTGAAAACAGCCAGGCTCCATAGAAGCTGCTCACAATCTTTTGCTCATAAACGATTGTGAACAGCTTCTTAATGACCAGTGGCTTATATTGCTAATATGAATTCAATTCAGAATACTCTCCCCAGCACATGTCGATAATAATGTTGTAGTGAGTTTAACCTGCGAAACAACTTCCCTGAAGGGCTTGATATACACTAACCACGACAATAGATATCACAGCCCTTTATCGCAAAGCAGTTGCTTACCGTCGTTAGCTTACATGCAGATTTTCCTACGGTGTCGTTTACTAAACTTGCATTCATATGCAAAACAGCAGGGTTCGAGAGAGTCGCAATCATCCCAAAATTCACCACATGATTTGGCAGCGCTACTTTCGGGTGCTATCGAATAAACGATGCCTTTCTTTTCGCTAAAAAACGTCAACGCCGTATCACCATCAAGTGTTTCCAGGCATTGCTCCATGTTCTGGCCCTCTCGTTTGCAATAATTGATAGCATTTATCCTAAAGACACCAACAGAATGAGGCGTGCTGGACTTAAGCATTTTCTCTACCAGCTGGTTTGGCGACAGACTTTGTGATGAATAAGATGGCAAACTAAAGTAGCTGGTGGCAATGAAGAGAAGGAGTACTGCGGGATTCTTCATTTTGAACCTCTGTATAACATGAAAGACAAGACAGCTTTGGGGGAGCCAAGCGCGACAACCCGTCAAACTTAGCTCCTAATACGTCTGTCGGAAAATTATGATTTTCTTATACTCACCTGTATCAGTATGTAACAACACTAACAGACGCTGTTAGTTTAGTAGGAGGTCGATTATTTTTCCAAGTTAAGGAATACGGCATTTGAAAAATACCGGCTCAGTCAGGGTGAACGGCTATATCTCACTTTTTCAGCTCTGGATGTCGAGTGATATAAGGTTAAATATTAGAGCACCCCGACTTAACTTGACCCTTTTGTAATAAGTTAACTGTCGTCTGATTGAGCTTACAGAGAACGCTTCTTATCCACTCTGGAATGGACAAGTCATACCAATCGTATTTTATAGGAGGCTGTCGGACTTATGCTTT
>NZ_JAVLSP010000162.1:0-3991 GCF_031528575.1 Candidatus Sororendozoicomonas aggregata | reverse complement strand
ACCGACGGTATAGAAGTTATCAAAGCCTACTACCTTGGTGCTGTTGCCCCGGAAAACATGGGCTTCAATCCGTCCTAAAGAGGGACTGCCAATAACGATATTATCCGAGGCAGAACCATTGCCAAGGTCGACAATCCGCGCCCAGCCATGGTGGCTGTTGTAGGTGAAGGTGGTAGCGAGGGTGAAGTCCCCACCAAACTGAAGATCGCCCAAATTGCCACCGGTGCCGTTGAGATTGACGCCCTCGTTCGTCCACTGCGCGCCATTGCCCAGGCTGGCATCATGCCCCTGCCCGGTCAAATCGCCCGATGAGCTGCCATCGCCCTCAGCGAAGTTGAGCACAGTCACCAGAGACGAGTCAGGTGTCAACTCAAACACTGGCGCTTCGTTTTCTTCAAGCTGAAGATTTCTGGTACCTAGCAAATTATTTATGATGTCAGCGTCAGTATTGCCCAATGAGGACAGATCAACCCCTTCCAGTTTGATTCTCTGCGTTACGTCGCCATTTGCCTGGGGTTTGATTTCAAGGATGGTATTGCCGTTTTCAAAACTCAGGGCGATATGTTGTTCCGGCGAATTAACATTACTGAGCATCACACCGCTCAGGTCGATCACGTCCCCGCCCTGACCCACCTGAAAGTCGGTGATCACATCTTCAGCCGGTGATTGCGCGGAGCCCAAATCTGCCGCCGTCCAGGCAAAGGTGTCTGACCCTGAGCCACCGGTCAGGGTGTCATCCCCGGCACCACCGTAGATCAGGTCATCTCCAGCGTTGCCAAGGAGTTTATCGCTACCCTCTTCCCCTTTAATGGTGTCGCTACTGGCAGTTCCAATGATAATTTCACTCTCTGTGGTGCCAGTCAGACCTGAGCCTGATGGTTGGACTTCCAGCGTAATGGTTTGGACTGAACTGGAAGCCTTGCCATCGCTGACAGTAAACTCAAACTGACCACTAACGGCCGATGCGCTAACTGGCGCCGTATAGGTAAGGTTGGGAATATCTGAAGCCGCTATGACCTGATTGGCAGTGACTGCTGAACCATTAAGCGTCAGAGCGCCAGTGGATGGCAGTGTGGTAATGGTTACCGACTGCAGGCTGTCGGCCATATCAGCATCAGAAAAATGAAAGTCATCCACCGAAAAGCTGTAGCTGCCGCTGCCTTGCATCAACAAACTATTATCTTCGGCATCAGGCGTTTGGTTAAGCTGTGCGACATTAATAGTGGTGACCTGGTCGGCATAGCCTCCTAATGAATCTGTCACCCGAACCGTCACGGAATGGCTCGATGCCACCGCATAATCCAGTGCTCCGGCTACGGTAATCACACCGGTCTGGGGATCAATGGCAAACCGGCCACCGGCATCATCCACCAGGCTGTAAGTCAGGACGTCACCATCGGCATCCGTGACCTGCGCCCTGCCCACTTCTGTGCCTTGCTGGGCGTCCTCAATTATCTGGTACAGATCGTTGTCAGCAGGATCATCACTAGCAACCCAACTGGCGCCGGTAACCGTCAGATGATTACCCCCAGGCCCCCGGTCATTGGCATCACCATTGAGCAGGTAATGGCTGACCAGGCCCTGGGCCTCAGCGTCCAGAGTCCCGCCGCTGTCCATGTTGGCCTCAATCTCGGCCTGATCCCTCACGTCATTCCATATCCGAAAATCACGCATTTTCCCAGCGAATGCCTGGCTGCCATTGTAGCCACCCATCTGGCTGTCCGCCTCTTGACCGAGCACCAGACCACCACCGGTGCCAATGCTGTCACCCTGCTTGTGGGTGCCGGTATCTTCAAGCTGGCCATCGAGGTAGATCTTCAGCTCGCCTGAAGCGCTGTCCCAACTAAAGGAGAGGTGATGCCAACCGCCATCAAACAGCGCTGGCACGTCCACGACGTAACCAGCGTGGTCAATCCAGATGACCGCCTTGCCAAGGTCTGGCCTGAGGATGACCTGCAAGGCATCGGTAGAACCTACCTCATAAGTGAAAGGGGTTTGTACATTATTGCCCGCGATGTCGGGTTGTAACCACATCTCAACCGTGGTTGCCGTGGTTGGGAAAGGGCGCGCGGAATTAGCATTCACCGTACCAATCTCAGCATAGTCACCGGCGGTGCCATCAAGTGACAGGCTTTGGGTGACAAACACTGGCGCCTCGTTTTCTTCGAGCTGAAGATTTCCCTGATAAATCAGGTTGTTGATGATTTCGGCGTCTGAATTGCCCAATGAGGACAAATCAACCCCTTCCAGTTTGATTCTCTGCGTTACGCCCCCATTTGCCTGGGGTTTGATCTCAAGGAGGGTATTGCCGTTTTCGAAACTCAGGGCAAGATGTTGTTCGGGCGAATGATTGCCATTTTGCATCACATCTTTAAGATTGATCACATCCCCTCCCTGGCCGAGCTGAAAGTCGGTGATCACATCTTCAGCCGGTGATTGCGCAGAGCCCAAATCCGCCGTCATCCAGGTAAAGGTGTCTGACCCTGAGCCACCGGTCAACGTGTCATCCCCGGCCCCCCCTTGGATCAGGTCATCACCGGCGTTACCGAGGAGTTTATCACTGCCCGCTTCCCCTTTGATGGTATCGCTGTTAGCGGTTCCAACCAGAATCTCACTCCCTCCGGTGCCCGTCATATCTGAGCCTGATTCCAGCGCAACGACTATTTCTGAATCATCAATCATAGTCCCGTAATTCCCAGACGATGACCCAATATTATTACCGCCATGTTCAAAATAGATATAGCGAGCGCCAGCACCATAGTTCTGAAAAATATGGCTTTCTTCCCCCCAGCTGCTGCCGGAATTAAGAACGCCTGAGTCATAAGAGGCAAGGACATTATGGTCAGCGTCGCGAATTTCAACCTTCATATAAAACTGATTGCTGCTAACCCCATTGTTTTTAAACCAGTCACTGATATTAATATCAGGTGCCGTATCCAGATAATCAGGGTCAAAACCTTTAGCCAGCAAATCTAGCGTTTGCGACTTTTTGGCAAAGGTATTACTGCTAGTTGTCCAGCTTCTGCTATTACCATCATGGCTGTTACTGGAGAACCCCCACGCGTTAGCATCGGAAGGGACACTCCAGCCAGAGTTGAAACTGCCAGCGCTGGCATTGGTTAGCAGGTTGCCAGAGACATTCACTGCCTGTACGTCCAGCGTAAAGGTTTGAATGGCACTGGAAGCGGCTCCATCACTGACAGTAAACCCAAACTGATCATTACCAGCGGACTGGCTAAATGGCGTGGTAAAAGTAAGGTTTGGAATATCCTCAGCGGCTATGACTTGATTGGCTGTTACCGCCACCCCATTAAGAGCGAGAGTACCGATGGTTGGCAGTGAGGTAATGGTGACTGACCGCAGGCTATCAGCCATATCCGCATCAGAAAAATGAAAGTCATCTGCCGAAAAGCTATAGCTGCTACTGCCTTGCATCGTCAAACTATTATCTTCAGCATCAGGCGTGTGGTTAATCTCTGCCACACGAATAATGGTGGCCTGGTCCGTAACATTTCCTGATGAGTCTGTCACCCGGACCGTCAGCGCATGGCTAGGTGCCACGGCATAATCCAGCGCCCCGGCTACGGTAATCTCACCGGTCTGGGGGTCAATGGCAAACCGGCCACCGGCATCATCCACCAAACTGAAAGTCAGGGCATCACCCTCAGGGTCAGTGGCTCTGGCCTTGCCAACAAGAGTGCCTGGCTCAGCGCTTTCACCCACCACATGGCCCAGTGCCAGGGTTTTGCTGTAAACATCGTCGTTGCCACTGTGATCGGAGCTCCAGACGATTTTAACGGTGCCGTCGGATAGCGCCGTGACAGCGGGCATGGACTGATCGCCTGCTGATGTGTCATTAATCAGCATGGGATCAGTGAGCACTGCACCATCATCGCCATAGAGCTGGCTGTAAATGCCGGTGCCATCATCGTCAGCGGCCACAAAAGTGGTCAGAACGTCATCACCCACAGCCGTTAGTTGCAGATCACTG
>NZ_JAVLSP010000161.1:0-4170 GCF_031528575.1 Candidatus Sororendozoicomonas aggregata | reverse complement strand
GTTTTTTAATACCAGATTGGCCAAGCCATTTAAGTGGACTTACAAAGCTCGGCCATTGGTAGCATAGAGGGGATGGATATTAGAGCTTGGCACCACTAGTGATTCCAATGGCATTGCTTAAGAAGCTGTTCATGCTCGAACAGCTTCCATAGCAGAACGTCTTTGTTAGCGCAGATAGATGACAGTAATCGTCTACATATCGCTCTTTATATCGCTCTTTATATCGCTCTTTAGTAAAAGCGCCTTAAAACGTCGTTGTTTTTCTTCCTGGCTCAATGGTTCCGGGGCAGACTCATTTGAAGTGAGAGGACTCGTATCAAACGGCACCTCTTTGGCGGTTGAGGGTGGCTGAGAGGGGGTAAGATCCAGCAGATAATGCTCCAGCACATCAAGGGCTTCCAGTAATCCCACGGTGTCAGGGTGGTCTTTATCGAGCTTTTCAATTTTACCCAGCAAAGAGCGGATAATCTGCTGAACCCGTTCTGTCGGCACGGTATTGTTGTTGTCTTCAAGCCACTGTCTGGCTGAAGCACCATTAGTAGACATAGCAATCTTCCGTTATTTATTCCACAGGCTGTGTTGGCATCACTATTTGTTGCTCACTTGTTGCTCACGTGTTGCTCACGCTAAACCATCAAAAGAAAGAAACCCCTACTGATAAAGGGTTACATCCTTAACGCCTGCTTCCTGAAACCCTTTCTGACGATAGCGACAGCTGTCACATAAACCGCAGGCTCTGCCTTCATCGTCAGCCTGGTAACAAGAAACCGTGATACTGTAGTCAACGCCCAGGCGCTGACCTTCTTGAATAATCTCGGCTTTGGTGAGCGTTAACAGCGGCGCGCGAATGTGAAAGTGGTCACCTTCAACCCCGGCTTTGGTCGCCAGGTTTGCCATTTTTTCAAAGGCATGAAGGTATTCGGGTCGACAGTCCGGGTAGCCTGAATAGTCCACATCATTGGCACCAATAAAAATATCCCTGGCATTGATCACTTCAGCCCAGCCCAATGCCAGGGAAAGGAAAATGGTATTTCGGGCAGGTACATAGGTGATGGGGATGTCTGTTCCGGGTTTGTCAGGCACATCAATGGCGTCTTCAGTCAGCGCTGACCCGCCGATATCCCTGAGCCCCAATGTCAACACCTTATGGGCTTTTGCTCCAAAGGCGTCAGCGACGCGCTCAGAGGCAGCCAGCTCAGAGCGATGGCGCTGACCATAGTCAAAGCTGACTGTGTAACACTCATAGCCTTGATCCCGCGCTATGGCCAGGACGGTGCTGGAGTCCAGGCCGCCAGACAGTAAGATTACCGCTTTTTTTGTCATCATCGACCTCCTGTATCGTTAAACACCCGCTTTATCACCCCAGATAATTCGGTGTAGCTGTAACTGAAAGCGCACATTCAAATGATCATTCAATATCCACTGGGCGAGTCGCTCAGGCTTTAAAACGTTAGCAACGGGCGAAAACAGCACATCAGAAACCCGTTGTTCCAGCTGGTATTCAATCAGCTTTGATACTGACCATTCATAATCGGTACGATCGGCAATGACAAATTTCACCTGATCTTTTGCATCAAGGTAGCTGATATTTTCATACAGGTTGCGGGATACTTCGCCAGAGCCTGGCGCCTTCAGATCCATAACCTTGACAACACGCGGGTCAACATCAGCAAGGGACAGGGCACCACTGGTTTCCAGAGAAACCTCAAAACCTTCATCTGCTAACCGGTGTAACAGAGGGACGCAATTAGGCTGTGCCAGGGGCTCTCCACCTGTCACCGTGACATAGCGAGCCTGGTGACGCCTGACCTCGGCAACAATGGCGTCCAGTGTCATCCTCTCTCCACCATGAAAGGCATACTCCGTATCACACCAGTTACAGCGCAGTGGGCAGCCCGTCAGGCGGATAAACACGGTCGGTAGACCGGATGTCCGGGTTTCTCCCTGAAGGGAGTAAAATATTTCAGTAATTCGTAAGGTTTCGCTTGTCATCCGGCTACCACTTATTGATCAGGCGCTTATGGTAGTCAGCCTGGGTGTGTAGTGCAATAATCAATCGGCTGCCATGGGAGAAGCTCTGAAAAATACCCCCTGTCCTTTTTTGTAGCGCTACCTTCTATGCTGTTTTCTATGCCGTTTCCTGGGCTGTTTCCTCTGCTGTTTGCTGTTTTTTTGAGACTTCCAGAATCTTTTTCTCAATGTACTCACCGCGCGAAGCCTCATCAATTTCACCGCCGAGGGCATTGATCAAATCGGTGAGCAGCTTACGCAAGGTCAGTGTCATTACTGAGAAGTCAGCATCGAACTGTTCAGCCGCCGTTTCAGCATTGATGGCATCCAGTTGATCCTGAATCACTTCAGTAAATTTGAGCTTGCGAATCACCAGGTCATCCCCTAATACAAAGGTCAGGGCATCATCCCAACTTAACGCCAGTTTACTTACTTGTTTGCCGGCATCGAGATGACCGGTGATCTCTTCAGCGGTTAACTCTTGCTTACTGGCCTTGATTTGCCCACCTTCGTCACCGGGTTCGCGAAGTTCGCACTCATCGCCCAGCGCAAATGGCACAGGTAGCACCGCCTTTGGTGATAGCCACTGGGTCATAAAGTGTGAAGGGGCGTTTTTCACAGGGGGATTGATAACCGGCAAACTGCCAATGCTGTCGCGCAAACAGCTGGTGAGTTCTTCCGCTTTATTGTGAGAAGAGGCATCCACAATGAGCCAGCCTTCCTGCCGGTCAATATAGGCTGAAATCGTCTGATGGCGGGTAAAAGCGCGCGGCAGCAACGTCATCAGGATATCGTCTTTGAGTAGTTTCTTTTCTTTACTGGCAACTTTTCGGTTTTGTTCCTGTTCAATGGTCTCAATCTTTTCATCCAGTGCATCGCGAATAACGCTCGCGGGCAGAATTTTTTCCTCCTTGCGTGCCGTGATGATGATGAAATCACCGGCGCTGTGGGTCAGCATGTCACCATGGCGACCCAGAGGTGGTACCCATCCGTAAGTACTGATGTCTTGGCTGCCACAAGGCTTGAAGCATTTTGCTGTCAGCTTTTCTTCCAGCTCATCAGCAGTGAGGGTAAACGGTTGAGTGAAACGGTAGAAGATCAGGTGCTTAAACCACATAGCCATGTCCATTCATTAAAGAGCGATGGTTTATGGTAGCACTGACTATGGGAGGGCTGTCGATATCATTGATGCTTAAAATGATAGATACGGCAAACCGTCATGAAAAAAGTGTATAAAAACAGTTGCCTGAAGCGGGTAAGGGTGCTTATAATGCGCCGCGTTGCTAACAGACACAGCGACAACGACAGGCAAAAGGGTGATTAGCTCAGCTGGGAGAGCGTCTGCTTTACACGCAGAATGTCGGCGGTTCGATCCCGTCATCACCCACCATGTTAGCTTTAGTGTTATTGAAACATTAAAGCAAACGACTGTAGCGGACCGGTAGTTCAGTTGGTTAGAATGCCGGCCTGTCACGCCGGAGGTCGCGGGTTCGAGTCCCGTCCGGTCCGCCACTTATTCTACGCTTTCGAATGTGATCGGAAGAAAAACAAGGTTGCAATGCCTGGCCCTTCAGGTATAGTGCAAGCCCTTATACGGGGTGATTAGCTCAGCTGGGAGAGCGTCTGCTTTACACGCAGAATGTCGGCGGTTCGATCCCGTCATCACCCACCATAGTGGCTTTAGTGTTTTTAGTATTAATTGAAGCAGTAAAGCAAACGATTGTCGCGGACCGGTAGTTCAGCTGGTTAGAATGCCGGCCTGTCACGCCGGAGGTCGCGGGTTCGAGTCCCGTCCGGTCCGCCACTTATTAAAGCCCCTGAGACGAATGTTTCAGGGGCTTTTTTCGTTTCAGTCCTGTATTTACGGGGTGTTTTGCCGTTGTGCGGAGACTGGGAAAAACCGTTACACGTCCGGATTTTTCCCGTTTTGGGCGTTTTGGCCTCTTTTCTCTCTTTGACTGGAGGATTTTCAATTTCACCTCCTCCACTTTGACAAGTTGTAGAACTTACGCATTGATAGCGCCGACAAAAAATGGCCTTAGCCAGCCTTTTCCCTCTGATAAGTCCTTTATAAACTCCCAAGTGGCTTCTTTGAGGGCATCTTTTCTCACGCTGTAAATACTCGTTATTGACTCTGACACTTTCATGACCTGTAAGCAG
>NZ_JAVLSP010000160.1:0-4327 GCF_031528575.1 Candidatus Sororendozoicomonas aggregata | reverse complement strand
ATAGCGCCCTTAGCGAGGATTGCGAGAAATTGAGGATAAAATTTCTGCCTCTGAGGAGAATAGCGGGGCTATTTGATGAAGAAGCAGGAATTTTCAGACTAATTTATCGCAACCGCAGTAGGGTAGTCTATTCTCGGACAGCCTCCTAGGGTTTTAACACAGATCCAGCGGCTCAAAATAGCGGCCCAAACCGGAGTTAGAAGAATCAATTGGTATTACCCTCGGCATGTGAATGTTGGTTTAGTATACTGTCGCGATGGTATATTCTCTTCGCCCTTATCAACAACAAGCTGTCAGTAGCGTCATTCACCACTTCCGCAACAGTTGTGCCCCTGCGGTTGTTGTATTACCCACAGGCGCAGGAAAAAGTCTGGTTATTAGCGAGCTGGCACGCCTGGCTCGAGGTCGAGTGCTGGCTTTAGCCCATGTGAAAGAGCTGGTTGCGCAAAACCATGCAAAATATGAAAGCTATGGATTAAAAGCTTCCATCTTTAGTGCGGGGCTTGGTAAAAAAAATACCACTGAACAAGTGGTCTTTGGTAGCGTCCAATCGGTTTCTCGAAATTTACCGTCATTCAGTCATGGGCAATTTACCCTACTGGTGATTGATGAATGCCACCGGGTATCTCTGGAAGAAAAAAGCAGTTACCACAAAGTTATCGGTCATCTGAAAACCCAGAACGCTAACCTTAAAGTGCTGGGTCTGACCGCAACGCCTTATCGCCTTGACCTTGGCTGGATTTACCAATACCACGCCGAGCCTGGCAAAAAAGCCTTTGTTCGTACAGAAGAGCCCCGTTTTTTTGAGCAGTGCATTTTTGAACTGCCGCTGTCATATATGATTCAATCAGGCTTTTTGACACCACCTAAACTGATTGATGCCCCCACAACGTTTTATGATTTTAGTCAGCTAAAAACAGACCGCCTGGGGCATTTCAATGAAAATGCCATGAACACTTTGCTGCAAGGGCAAGGCAGGGCCACTGCCGCTATTATTCGTACCGTCATTGAGCAGGCGGCTGAAAAGCAGGGTGTGATGATTTTTGCGGCCACCGTGGAGCATGCCCATGAAATTGCAAGCTACCTTCCCGGCGAAAGTACGGGGCTGATTACCGGCAGCACGTCCATACACCAACGAAACAGTATTATTAATGCCTTTAAAAGTAAAAAACTGAAATATCTAGTGAATGTTTCGGTGCTCACCACAGGGTTTGATGCCCCCCATGTGGATGTCATTGCCATTCTCAGACCCACAGCATCAGTGAGCCTTTACCAGCAAATTGTTGGCAGGGGGCTTCGGTTATCACCAGGAAAAAAAGACTGCCTGGTTTTGGAGTTTGCCGGCAATCTGTATGATTTATTCTCCCCGGAAGTAGGGAGTCCAAAACCCAATAATGATACAACCCCAGTAACGATCACCTGCCCGGTCTGCAATTTTGACAATACGTTTTGGGGCATTGTGGATGATCAAGGGTACGTTTTAGAACACTATGGTCGTCGTTGCCAGGGGGTTGACTGGTTTGAGGGTTCCGCTGAACGCTGTTCGTTTCGCTTTCGCTTTAAAGAATGCGATGCCTGCAATGGCGAAAATGATATCGCTGCCCGCCGCTGTATTGACTGTGGAAAAACACTGGTTGACCCCGACAAAAAGTTGCGTGATGCACTTAACCTTCGTTCGGCCATGGTCATCCGCTGCGCAGGCATGGTGATGACGGAGGAAGGCACAACAGCCGGTGGCTCCCGACTCAAAGTGACTTATCACGATGAAGACGGTGCCGAACTCAATGAGTTCTTCAGACTCGATACGCCCTCACAACAGGGTGCCTTTTATCACTATTTTGGTAAACAGGCGCTGATCAACAGAGGCCAAGCCTTTCGGGCTCTTTCAGTCAGCCATATTGTGCGCAATGCCAGCAAATTTCGAAAACCTGACTTTGTCATTGCTGATAGAAAAAAACACTACTGGCAAATCCGTGAAAAACTGTACGACTATGATGGTGCTTACAAAAAAGCCAACAGTACAAAATAGTGCAGAATAGTGCAGGCTAACGCAATAGTTACCCATTGTACCCACTGTGTTAGTGATTCTTTCCAAGCACTTTGGCAACATTTCTCCAAGCGTATTCACAGGGAAGTAGAGCCATGACCAATAAACAAGCACTCTCAATCATCAGCTATAAAGAACTCCATCAGTACATCAGTTGTATCAGGCATACCGATGCTTGTGATACGCATATAGCCGTTGAGTTGGCTATTTTAAGCTCTCAGGTGATCGATGATGAGCAGCGATTGGAGTTACTGGCACTGCTTTTTATCGTCTCTTGTCAGCAAGGTATTTATCAGCCCGCCGCTTTACTTGAGCGCGCCAGCCTGTTAGGGGTAGATTCATCAATCAGGCAACACCTTGTCGAAGTAATCACAGAGCTACAAAATAATCCCAACAGTATTTCTGAACATATTAAAGCGCTGATTAACGATACCTTTGCCTCGCCAATGGCCACCGAAGAAGCCTTGGCCAACATGGCTACCTGGATCAGCCAGTACCCGGCTTTAAAAACAACTGAGCGGCAAACCTTATCCAACATAGCCAGGCAGTGTGAATTACTGTTAATGATGGTCAACAGCGGTGATGAAAATGCCAAAGACGCCCTTAGATCATCCCGTATACAATGGTTCGTAGAACAGATTGCCAACGCCGAGGGTACCGAGCAACTGCAACAAATAGAAATTCTGTTTTTAGAAGACAACCTGGTCAATATTTCCCATGAAAAAATTACACCACTGATTAACAATGCAATAGAGAGCCTTAATACACTGGGCTACGTCGATCTCAATGGTTGCCTGACTCGAATTATTCATTCTGTAATCTATCCCGAGGATAGCTTTAAGCAGTCTGCTTATCAGAAAAATATCGGGCAAGTCAAAGACTGGCTGAGTGATAAAGCAAGCTCACCACTGGTGAGAAGTTTACTGGCAACTTCACAGAAAAAGGCAGAGCCATCAAAAATGACATTGTCAAAAAGCCTGTTTAAAAATAAGTCACTGCTTGTCTTTGGTTATTAGACCATTAAAAGACAAATGATAAACGACTTTAATATACTATTGCTCTCTTAAAT
The DNA here is from genome assembly GCF_031528575.1 of Candidatus Sororendozoicomonas aggregata. Taxonomy (NCBI): domain Bacteria; kingdom Pseudomonadati; phylum Pseudomonadota; class Gammaproteobacteria; order Oceanospirillales; family Endozoicomonadaceae; genus Candidatus Sororendozoicomonas; species Candidatus Sororendozoicomonas aggregata. The sequence goes on along the minus strand of NZ_JAVLSP010000160.1, from coordinate 1,211 downwards.
TGTTATGGATCTCTGGCAGATCGAAACATCCCAAGCAAGACCCTGGAGAGCAGAAGTATTTAAAAACTTCAAACAGAAGGTAATGTCTGTGCTGCCTCCGGCATCGGAACATCAAGTTATTGATAGCTGGTTTCAGGAGGAAGCTCGATTTGGACAGCAGAACACCATTAGCCGCCTGTGGGCACCAACAGGTAGTCGTCCTGGTCTGATTCGGCAGCAGCAATTTAAGTAAGCCTATATGTTTGGAGCGCTATGCCCTAAACAGGATAAAAGTGATTCGTTTAGTATTGTCCAACGCAAATGCCAGTTAGAAAAGGCGATTAGCATAACTACTCAATTCAGGATAATGTATAAAACTGAATTACCTGTTGGCATATAGATGCTATCCCGGATATTTCATAAACTGCCCTGAGAATTGCGCAGAACCTTGCGGCTCTTAGGGATTTTGCGAAGGAGCGCCGTACCGGGGAGCAAAACTCCCATAGAGCCGCAAGGAGCAAGCAAGGCCAGGACCATGTTTATGAAATATCCGGGCTATGTTCAGCAATGTATAAATATCAAAGAGCAACACATGAATCTGAATGATTATGAAATGACCCTATTAAACGGGCGACAACAACCACTGGGCGAATTTCAAAATAAAGTCGTATTGATTGTGAACACTGCCAGTGAATGTGGTTTCACCAGCCAGTATGAAGGCCTGGAAACGCTCTATCAGACCTATAAAGAAGAAGGGCTTGTTGTGCTTGGCTTTCCCTGCAACCAGTTTGGTCATCAGGAACCAGGCGACAGTCACACTATTGGTGCTTTCTGTCAGAAAAACTACGGTGTCAGCTTCCCCATGTTCGAGAAAATCGACGTTAACGGTGACAATGCAGCCCTTCTCTTTAACGATCTCAAGTCAGCAGCCCCCGGCATGCTTGGCTCAAAAGCCATCAAATGGAATTTCACCAAGTTCTTGATCAATCCGGCAAAAGGCAGCGTAAAACGTTTTTCTCCTAAAACAAAACCAAAAGACATTGAGCTGGATATCAAGCTTGCGTTAAAGCATATGAAAAAAGTACAGGAAGCATAAACTTTCCTGGCACATGGATCGTGCCAGATAGGTCGTCTCACTGCTGAGCGCCCGCGGCGATAAAGCGCGGATGGGATCAGCTTTTGTTTTTTTGCGCATCTTTGCACATTTTTTCACGCAAATAGCAAAAACCCCT
>NZ_JAVLSP010000015.1:0-57541 GCF_031528575.1 Candidatus Sororendozoicomonas aggregata | reverse complement strand
CACTGACGTCCATAATAAATTGCGGGATTTGTACAGTCAGCGTCAAACACTGTTAGACCAGAAAAAAGAACCCGATGCTGATCAGGCTGTGCTCGATGGGTTGTTGCGTGAGAATGCGATGGCCATTGCTGAACGTCAGGCGCAGTTTAAAGGCACCTTCCAATTCGACTCCACCGCCACAGAGCCAGAACCTGAAACCGCAGCACCGGACGCTACCCCCGATGAATCTATTCTCAGGCTCGGTACCGACAACGCCCTGTACATGAACCCCACAAGCCCCGGTCAAACCGGTAGCACGTTTGCCGGCGCAGGGTTTGAGCAGCAGACACAAGCCCCGCCAATTTATCAGCCTGACGCACAGTTTTCAGAAGAAACCCTACCCCCCCTCGGTTTACCTCACCTGGCACAGCCTGAAGCGCCGACCCTGTACGCCGATAATCAGGGCAACGTGGGAACCGATGCCGGACAAATCCATACTGAGAGCGTCCGCCGTGAGCACAGCGCTTATCCCCGGTATACCGGCAATGAAGATCAAGACCGGCAAACCTACGCCGGGCGAATGACTGGCCTGAATAAAGTGTTGAGCGAGTTTAACTGGAAACCCAGCGATAAAGCCCGCCGTCGTCATTTCAATGCCGTGATCAAAGAGCGCCGTGAGCTGGAAAAGAGCGCTCGCCAACAGGCGATGACACAAAAGCAGTCGGCGTACACCCCGGTAAATATCGTCGATAAAATCAAGGCGATGAAGCAGGCATACCACGATGACCAGTTGGCGGCCTTTGACCGTGCCATGGCTGACATTCAGGCAGAAAACCAGCGTGAACGTGAGCGGATGCTCAGGGATGAGTACCCACTGAACGACCAGGGCCAGGACAGCCGGTTACAGAACCGTGAACTTTCCCAGCAAGAAGAAGTAACTCATCCCCAGTGGTTTAAACCCTTTGCCGAATCCGTCAACCTCCCCGACCCGGATCTGCTTGCTGAAGACATCATTGAGCGTAAAGCCTATGCCGAAGACAATGGCAAGGTACCCACGTATACGGTTAAACGACCTTTGGGTGGTGGGCGCTCACGCTTTGAAGTCTATAACCTGCAAGGCAAGAAAGTTGCCACCAGTATTCATTCACATAGGGCAAGTAAAGCGGCCATTAAAAAGAATGCCTTTGAAATCGCCAACTATATATTTGATGTTACCGCGAGCTGGCAAGCCCCCGCGCTGATTGATCCAGTCTCATCGAAGGACGCCGATACTTTGAGGGAAAGCGCCGATAATTCGCCCTCAAATCAGGGTGAGAAAATAGACCCTCACTCTTCAGACAACTTTTCAGACGAACCTTCAGACGCCCAAAAAGAAGCCGGAAACTACAAAAAAACGCACATCAAACTGCAAGGGCTGGATCTGAGTCTTGAAAACCTCAAAGGCTCCACCCGATCCGGTACTGACCCCCATGGCAAACCGTGGTCAGTGAAGATGCGGCATGACTACGGTTATATCAAAGGCACCGAAGGGGCCGACGGCGACCATGTGGATGTCTTTGTTGGTGATAACCCGGACAGTGAAAAAGTCTTTGTGGTGGATCAGGTCAACAAGGACGGCTCGTTTGATGAACACAAAGTCATGCTTGGTTTTGATGACCGCCAATCCGCCGTTGATGGCTATAAAGCCAACTACGAAAAAGGCTGGACGGTGGGTGACGTTACCGAGTTAAGCACAGATGCTTTCAAGCAGTGGCTAAAAGAAGGGAATACCCGCGAACCATTGGCCGGGCAAACGCTAGAGGCGCAGAAAAAAACAACGCCGGACACAGAAAACGCCGTTAAAAAAACCGACAAAAAAACCGACAGCCAACCGGCAAAGAAAAAGCAGCCCGACGCAAAGCAATCCTCCGAGAAGTTTGATGACTTTGGTGAACAGCTAGGCGGTGCCCGTAAGGATCAGTCCGGTCGTCGCTTACTGAGTCCTACTAAGAAAAAAGACACCGACAGCAAAGCCACCAAAAAGCCTGGTTATTACCGTCACTATGAGATCAGTGAAAGGATTACCGGAAAGGATAAAGGCAAATGGGTGTTAAGGCGTGACAGCTCTAAACGTAAAAGCCTATGGACATATGTCGGCATGTTCGATACGCGGGAAGAAGCGGAGCAGGTCATACCCGTTTATGAGATGTCCATTAAGCACCGTGTACGGGAAGAACCCAGAGACTCCGGCCAGTGGGAAGTGTATCGCCGGGTTACGGATCGTAAACGCTTCCCGGTCAAGAAAGGCTTTAGCAGCCGCGATGAAGCCATGCGCTGGATGATACAGAATGCCGATGAGGTGATCAGCTTCAAAACGGCCCTCGGTGATGAGATTCGCCCGAATCTGGAAGAGGTTGACCGTCGGGGGACAGCGCACCGAAAAGGCAACGTGAGGCCGGAAGACTTCCAGAACACCTTTGGCTTTTATGCCGGGCAGTTTGGTAACTGGAATACATCGAGTGATCGCCAGGCGGATTTGAATTATGCCTACGACGCATTGATGGATCTGGCGGAAGTGCTGGACGTTCCCCCACAAGCCCTATCCCTCAATGGTGAGCTGGCCATTGCCTTTGGTGCCCGTGGTCATGGGTTAAGTGGCGCGAAAGCCCATTACGAGCGCAACTTCGGCGTCATCAACCTGACCAAGATGAACGGCGCGGGTTCACTGGCCCACGAATGGATGCACGCGCTGGATCATTACCTTGGCCGACAGGATGGTAAGGCCAGTCCTGCCATTGAGAACCCGGGCAAAGAACCACGCTTTAATGCCAGAAAACAGCGTAACGATTATGTGTCCCACGGGTTTGGTTACAAGAGCGACGTCCGTGATGCCCTGCGTAAACAGTGGGACGCGTTAATGGATACCCTGACGCGCACCACGGAAGAGTATCTCGAAGACGGTCAGCAATTTAAAAAGACCCTGGCAAGCCGCAATCAGCAAGTGACCCAAACGCTTGCGGGTATCCGTGAACTACTGGCAGCGGATTACACTGACGCCAGCTACGTCTGGAAAAAGCGCCACAGAAAACCGGCCACCAAAGAGCAACTGGCCGAGTTCGACAAACTGGCAACGACCCTTGAGAAAGCTGTCACCGATAACGAGCGTATCCCTATTGATTGGGTTGAGCGCGCCAATGCCAAAAAGCCCGGATTCACCAACGATACCCTGAACGATATCTCGGTTCTGCTAAAGAAAGTTCGGGGCCGATCCGGCTGGAGCGAGAAAGGCAAACTGACCAAACTGGCCGACCGTATCAACTGGCGTAATGGCTCGCTGGATCTATACCTCTCTATCGAAAAAAAAGCGAAGCGTACCCGCAAGCGGCCAACGGATTTTGTCGGTGAAGCGCACTATCTGGATCAGGGGCGAACCGGTGACTACTGGGGTACCCGTCATGAGCTGTTAGCCAGGGCTTTTGAGTCCTACGTGTTTGACCAGATTCATGATAAAAACCTGGCCAGTGACTATCTGGCCTATGGTGTCACGAACGAACACTATCAGTTTTTAGGGGTTAAACCCTACCCTGAAGGCAACGAGCGTAAGCGCTTTAATGAAGCCTTCAGCAAGGTGTTTAAAACACTCAAACACCGCAAGACTGACAACGGCACGCAGCTTTATAGCCTGCGAACCACACCCGCCAAAGGCTTAAAACGTGGGCCATTGCGACTGAAGCTGGCACCGCTGGAGAAGAAACTGGGGGTACCCGTTACGGTGCTGCAAGCAGAAAGCCAGTTGCCGCGAGACGTGTATCAGGGCATCGTTAACGACAAGGCGCAAGGCCGGGTGCGGGGTGTGTTCAGCAATGGCCATGCCTTTATCGTGGCAGATAATCTGGACTCAACCGGGGAAGCCGTTAAAACGGTGCTGCATGAAGTGGTGGGCCATAAAGGGGTGCGTGCGGTATTAGGCAAACGCCTCGATAAAACCCTCGATCAGATATACCGGGATATGCCCGACAAGCTGATTGACGAACTACGCACGACGTACTCACGACAGCTTGAAAAAAAAGGCACGACAGAAGGCAACCGGATTGTCGCTGAGGAATATCTGGCCCATTTAGCGGAGTCTGATTCGCAAAATACGCTCCTCAAAAAAATCTATGCCCTGTTGCGTAATGCTTTGCGTCAGTTATTCCCACGCATTCAATGGCAACCCAACGACGTGGTGGAACTACTGGCCGCCTCCCGTAAAGCCCTCAAGCAAAGGAGTGGTAGTGGCGCCAACAAGAACACCCAACGCTACCATGATGGTAAGGTGGCAGACACGTTTTACTCGGCAGTGGAGCGCGGTGCCGCCGCGGTGAAATCAGACACCTTACCGGCCCAAAGCTGGCTCAATGCCATCAAAAAGCAGCCCAACGTCACCGACGAAGAAATTCAGTGGTTGGGACTCGATACCTGGCTAACCAGCAAGAAAGGCGAGAAGCTGGAAAAACAGGACGTGCTCGATTATATCCGGGCGAACCGGGTTGAGATTGTGGAAGTAAAATATGGCTCCCCCACAAAAGAAGAATATAACGATCAGGAAGATGTGTATCATGAACAATGGATTGATAGTGTCAGTGAACACTTTGGTTATGGGGAAATTGCTTCATCTGAGTGGCAGGAATTGGTTGGTAATCATCGGGGACTACTACAGGAGAGTAAACAGAAACGCCTTGAGAAAGACCTGCGAGAGGCGCTTAAAACAGGCAGGCATGAAGACCCGGACAGGTTTTTTGATGAGGATGGCAACATTATCGAAGAAGAGATCGAAGAGTATTCGTCAGAGCGAGCCATTGACCATATCAATGACATGTACGATGAAGAGATCTTTTATGAAATTCCTGATAAAGAAAGGCGTGATTTTGCTGAGAGAATGTATGATCGATATGGCCGAGATGGGTTTGAATTGGATTCTCCAACCCAGTATGACAGCTATAGTACCCCAGGCGGAGAGGACTACACTGAACTGTTACTGACTCTGCCTGAAAATGTCATGGCCGCCGATAGGACGGATTATTTTAGTAGCCATCACTGGGATGAGGGGAACGTACTGGCCCATGTGCGTTTCCAAACCTTCCATGACAAGGATAAAAATAAGGTTTTACTGGTTGATGAGGTGCAAAGTGACTGGCACCAAAAAGGCAGGGATAAGGGTTATGTTGACCCTGCGCATAAAAAGTCAATAGAAGCAGAAATTGAACAACTGGAGCAGCAGCAACGGGATATTGTTAAACAGTTATGGCCCGAGATTGAAAAGGACAGAATGGGTTTTTTAATGTCGCATGGCGAGAAAGGCTCTTTGTCCAGAGTATTACGGCCTTGGGTAGCAGGTGAGAATATACTCTCCTATGCAGCGGACTACATTTATAATAAACACCTTGCGATTAAAGAGGTGGCAAACAGCTATGGTATTGATACGCCGCTTAAATCAGTGGAAAATAAAATTGAAGAACTGATTATAGAGCTTCGTAGAACAGATCGTGTCCCCAACGCCCCCCTAAAAGACAACTGGCCAAACCTCGTCATGAAACGCATGATCCGCCACGCCGCCGAGAACGGGTTTGATCAGGTAGCGTGGACAACGGGGGAGCAGCAGGTTCTGCGCTACGGTTTGGGTCGAGAAATAATATCAGTCAAAGCCAAACCAAGGTTTGGTGTCGATCTCGATAATACTATGCGTCTGGATTTCTTTGATGTTGAGGTCAAAGATATCAACGGCCAAACCAGGCGATATGATCAGGATGCCGCATTACTGGAGGATATCGTGGGTAACAACCTGGGCAGGCAAATCAGGTCTCAAGCCAATACCATTAAAGAGCAGCTTGACGGTGAAATACAGAAATGGCGCGTACAACCTGACAAACAGAATGCAGATAAATACCTTGTCACTGACCCGGATGGCAACACGCATTATGACTCGAATGACGATGCTTTTAACTCACAGGACAGCGCTCATGAATTTATCGCCGATTATATAGGCAGTCACAGCAAAGAGACCGTCAATCTGGACAACCTTAATGAGGTGGTCGGCGGTGACGGCATGAATGCCTTCTACGACAACCGCCTTGTCAATTTTATGAAGAAGTACACCAAAAAGTGGGGTGGCAAGGTCGGCAAAATCGAGCTGGAAACCGGCGACGGCAATGAACGGTTCTGGTCGGTACCCGTCACGGAGAAGATGAAAGACTCAGTAATGAAAGACGGGCAGCCGAGGTTTTCATTGAAAGGGGATGGTGAGCAGCGAGGCTTCCAACAGCGTTTGCATAAGATGCTTCATTCAAGAAATGCCAGGGTTCATCACATCAAGGTAATGAACACTCCAAAAGCACTTGAATACTTGGGAGCAAAAAAGCAGCCACTGACCATAGCAAGGCGAATCATAACTAAATCAACGAAAGGTTCTCACTCTGTCTCAATGAGTGTCGTTGAGCAATTGCCAGAGTTGCTGAATGATCCTGAATTAATTTTCACAGGCAGTAAGGAGGGCAGTTACGCCGTGGTCGTTAAAGCTTGGGAAGGGGATAAACCTGTAATGGTCGCCGTGAATATCAGGGGTGGAAGCATTGACAGCATTCATGGCAGAACACCTGATCAGTACAAGCTTTTGTACAAGAATAATCAGCTTAGGTATTACAAAGATAACGAGAGCTTAGGTTTGATGGGGGAAAGTGAGTCGAGCCTCGACTATACGCTATATGCCCCGGTGCAATTCCAGGGAGGTGAGCGCCAGCCTAGAGACTCCAGGGTAAGACTAGTCAACGCTAAAACCCTTGTCAAAACATCTACTGGTCAGAGAGATAGTGATTCTGACAGCGATAACCGCTACTCCCTCAAACAGGACATCCCCAACGACGTGGAAAAGGTCATTAACGACATCCACGGTGGTACCCGCAAAAACCGCAAAGGTTGGGTAGAGCGGGTAAAAGACTGGCTGAAAGAACACCCTGATTTCAGCGCCAGAAAAGCCATAGCGCAAGATACCCTGGACAGCTATAAAGATAGGATAGCGCAGGGTACCCTGGATAGCTTCCATTCCATTGCCGTGATGGAGCGGGGCGAGAACGGCGGCAAGCTGATGGAAGCCGCCAGATCTGCCTGGAAAGCCGCCTTACGCACCACAAACCTTGTCGGGGTAATGACCGCCATTTTAGGCAAGGGGACGCCCAAGCTGGTTGATGGTTCTGTCACCCTTGCCAAGGGCAGCAAAGGCTTCCTTGAACTCTTTGAAGGCATCGCCCAACAAGGCGAGCTTGAACTGTGGGAAGTCTGGGCTGGTAGCAAGCGCGCCATGCGTCTATTGCGGGAAGGCCGTGAAAACCTGTACACCCCTGAGCGCATTAAAACCATTCAGACCTACGTGAAATCCATGCCCGGTATGGAAGCACGCTTTCAGAAAGTCTTTGATGACTATCAGCGATTCAACCGCCAGATCCTCGACTTTGCCCAGGATGCCGGGTTGATTGATGCTAAGACACGCAAACTCTGGGATAAAGGCGACTACATTCCTTTTCATCGTATCAATGAATTGGCTGAAAATGTCGGCGAGCAGATGAAGGTGTTTCGTAAGCGCGGGCTATCGGGGCAGAAATCGGGTATCAAAGAACTCAAAGGTGGCGTAGAAAGAATCAGCCCCATTGAAGCCATGTTCCGCAATACCCAGGCAATGGTGGATGCCAGCTTCAAAAATATCGCCATGCGGCGCATTGCTGATCTGGGTGTGGAAACCGGGGCCATGACCCTCACCAAAGGCGGTGTTCGCCTGACGGCAAGCGACGTAACAGCCAGGCTGAAAGAAATGGGCCTGAGTACCGACGAGCTTACGCCGGAGCAAATGAAGCGCTGGCAATCACTGCTTGGCAAGTTTACTGACCTGGGTGATGGTGTGGTGACTGTCTCGCGCGACGGAAAGACCGAAACCTATCAGGTCAACGACCCGTTGTTGCTGGCGTCCATTGTTGATCTTGGGCCACAAAACGCCACCTGGTTAATGAAATTGCTGTCTTTGCCCAAGCGTTTGTTGACCGCATCCGTTACGGCAGACCCCGCCTTTATGTTGCGTAACCTCATTCGTGACAGCTTATCCACCTGGATGGTGGTTCACCCTGAGATCAACGGCAAGGCATTGAAGGTCAACCCCATGACCGCTGCCCTTCGCACCCTGAATAAAAAGCTCGAAAACGATGACACCCGCTGGAACATTATGATGGCCGGGGGAGGGAGCAGTGAGTTTTACGACCTGACGCCCGATAATGTCAGAACCGAGTTAACCTCGGCGAATAAAAAAGGCTTGACCATTCATACGCCCGGTCAAGCCTGGCGGTGGTGGAAAACGTTTGGTGCCCGGTTTGAAAATGCCAACCGCTTCCATGTGTATGAACAGGTCATCAAGCAAGGGGGGTCGGTGGCAGAGGCCGCGCACCAGGCACAGGATGTACTCAATTTTTCCATGAGGGGCCAGTGGCAAGCAATGCGGTTACTGGTGTCGGCACTGCCGTTTTTTAATGCCCGGTTGCAGGGATTGTACAAGTTATGGCGCGGGGCAAAGGCCGGTGGTAAAAGTGGTTGGGCCGGTATCGCGCCGTCTTTCCTGTTACGCGGCAGTGCCTATGCGGCTGCCAGTGCCGCCCTTATTGCCCTGTACGACGATGACGAGCGATACAAAAAACTGCCTGAGCACGAAAAGGTGAACTACCATCACTTGTGGTTCGACGATCAGCATATTCGTATACCCAAACCCTTTGAAGTGGGAGCGATCTTTGGCACCGTGCCGGAAATCATCACGCAAACCGCCATGGGCAAAGAGGAGTTGAAGTGGGCGAAAAAGATGGCCGCCAATATCATGCTCCAGACCTTGGAATTTGACCCTGTACCCCAGGCATTTCGCCCCATGCTCGATGTGGCCACCAATAAAGACAGCTTTACGCAAGCGCCCATTGTCCCCATGGGGTTGCAATTCGTGAAGCCTGAAGCCCAGTTTGATCCCTGGTCATCGGAAACCGTTAAACAGATGACCCGAATGGTACCGGAGGGTGCCCCGGACTGGATGCGCTCACCGAAAAAACTGCAACACCTCTTGCAAGGGTATTTCGGCACCCTCGGCGCTTATGTTCTGTCTGCCACTGATCTAGTGACCCGCCAGGCTGTTGACGCGCCCGCGCGACCCGATAGACTTATCCAGGATATTCCTGTGGTTGGCTCGTTTGTCCGCGACGGTGAAGGCAGAACCCGCTACCGCAATGAAATGCAGGAAATGCAAAAAGAACTCAACGAACTGATGACGACCATTAACCGATACAAGAACAATGGTCGAACCAAAGACGCCAGGGCCATGATCCAGGAGAACAAACGTCGCCTGCAAGCCCGTCGGCAAATCAACCGCTATGGCGACCGTATCAGCAAACTGAACAAAAAGATTCGCCATATTATGGATAATCGCCTGATGAGCGCTACCACCAAGCGCCAGCGGATCGACGCCATTAGTCAGCAGATCAACCAGCTATCAGCAGAGGCCGTAGCAAAGTACGGGGATCGGTTTTAGCCACTGACTGAATGGGTGGTGACACGCGCCAGCACTTCTTTGTGGACAGTTTCAGCTTCTTCCCAAGAGCAGGCCCGTCTTACCAGGTCATCTTCACCGTTACGGAAAACGATGGTTTCAAACAAGTAAGGGCGGCCATCTGAGTCGGAGCCATAAGTGCTTATACCTAGAAAAACTGTACTGACATATAAGCTCTCATTAACTTGCGTACTGGCAACACGTCGAAGCTTAATATTCTGTTGGAATTCTGCCCACTTTACCATGTCAGCCACCGTGTCAGTATCGAATTTGACCGGTGTTTTATTATCCAGTATGTAAAACATAGGTCAGTATCTCCATAAATTGACTCAGGGTATTATGTCGGGCACATGACTAACGGTTGTATTTAAACACAGCTTTCCTACGATAAACTTCAACATGCTTACCTTCTTTTTCAAAATAAACAATCAGCATCATTTTTTGGTCATGATCTTTCTTCAGAGGCTTTCCGTCGCTGTGCTTAATCGGCGTTAGTAAAGAAAAAGGGGTTGCTGTTCCGTCGTCGAAAGTCGCTGTATACCCAGCGATTTTCTTTCTGCCAAAATCGTACAGCTTAGCGTTATAGGAAACTTCAACACTTTTAGCTTTTTTCATCTTTGACAAAAACTCTGGATAGGTTGGTATTTCCGGCACTAACAGACGACATGCGCCTGCAATAAATGAAAAATAGTTATAGCCTTTTTTGGCATTTTCTGTGTCGAAATAATCTGTATATTTTATTTCCATCCCGTTTTTGCTGTTTTTTATAAGAGGATCAGACCATATTGTATCCATATACTGCATACTGTACCCTGTTGTGTTAAATTTCACTAAGATGGAGCTGGTGATAATACACTGCCTGTCTGTGTTACACCAAGTCGCAGGTTCAGTTACTTGCTCTTGAGCACACTGTCAAACATGCCGTTTCGGTAGTCTTCACTCAACTTGATGACATTTTCAAAGTGATAGTCTTTTAATCTCTGATCAACACGCCCCGTGTGCGTGACTTTTAACGCTTCTAAATCGCTTCTACTGAAGCCGTCATATTCCCCATTTTCAAAAATAATCCCTATGCCGCATGGTTCATCATTATCTTCATCCAAACTATAACGCTCATAGACAGCGCCATAGCTCCCTGAATCAACATTCATGACAGATTCACCTATTTTTACAATACTGCCAACTTCAGGTAAGTTCTCCTGGTCATCTCACACAGGGTTACGCGCTCGTAACGTCGCCAGGCTTCCAGGTGCTCTGGATAGACTTTGCTTAATTTGCTTTGGTTTTGTGGATCGACTTTACGTATGAGACGAAATAGTTCACAGCTAAAGTTAGTCTCCTGGCGGAAGCTGTTAGGAATATCAATACTGAGGTAGTGTTTGATTTCGCTTTCGTTGAATACTTTTTTCATGATCTTATCTCTATCTGCCCGTTGGCGGTCAGTGCAGCACTGCTACATCATGCCAGTCACTGCCAAGCTATCCAACACCTTGACTCCATCTGGCATTCTATTTACCCTGAAATCTTCAACCTCGACTCTGCCTCAGTCTTTATACTGAGCACTCATCCATGTTACAGAGTCGGGGTTTCCTTCTTGCTATTGCTCACCAACGGTTATCGGCACATATCGCGCAGAATCTCCATTGCCCGTTCAGGTTCGACCTTATCTTCGTTGCGGGATTCTGGAATAAGGCCGGATGGTTGACCGTATCTGATACCGTTCACTGAGACAATTTCAGAAGGCAGTGTGAAATGGGGCTGCCCTTTGTCTGACAAAACTTTCATAAGCAATTCCTTGAGGCCCGGTGTTTTAATATCAGTTTCTTCAACTACATATAGCCCATCGAATCCTTTGACTGCTACAACATCGTCCTCTTCAATTTTTCTTTTGAAGGGGGGGCGCTCGGCAATAGCCTGCCAAGTTTCTAATTTTATCAGATGCTTGGCGATTTTTATTATTGGAGCAAGGTTAGTCTTTGGCCTGTCTAAATTAACAGTTTCAATACCCCAACCGGCAAAACTTCCCCAAAAAGTTGGTTTCTCAGAAAAAAAATCAGTAAAATCACCCTCGTCGAGTGTTATAAATTTTACTTCCTGCGGTATAGCATTCCACAGCTTTGGATCAATTATCATTCTACTTTCCTTGTTCAGCTCGCTCTTATACATCAATCTTCGGTAATTCTTTCAAGTGCTCCGCTACTTCTCGCAAATGATAATCCCTGAATTTTTCCCATTCCTTTTGAGCATCTTGTCTTGAGAAATCAGGTGAGTTACCAATTCTTAATCCTACTTTGAAAGCCCTTTCAACCGCATAGCCCAGAATTATTTCAGTCGCCGTTTTTGCTTTTGTCACTTGACTGAGTTCAAGAAATAATTGGTCGATTGCTTCTGTTACTATTTTTTCACCCTCTGGCTTTGAGCGCGTCATTATAATTCACCTTTGTCGTCTGTTCAGGAGCTGTTTGCTTAGATCTCAGTATCTGAAGCTGTTCATACAGACTTTCAAGTTGCCCCGGTGTCAGAACTATCTCACCATCTACCGGGCCATTGTCGAATGAGAGAATCAGGTTGTGCTCTTCATCAAAAGCACCCCACTCACGTGTCGATGGGTTTCAACGGTTCTCATCACTGCCTGCTGTGCTTTTGATGCTTTTTCCATCACCCGACCGTAGACGGCTTTTTTTTCTTCTTCGGAAGCGTTGCGGATGAACTCTGAAAAGGCGGTGTCCTTGCGTTCAGTCATCGTTACTCACCTGGTTCCATATGCAGTCCATTATTTGCTCTTTGACGTATTGTTGAACATAGCGACTTGAGCACCGGTATGGCCAAGGGCACTGTAGGGCAGCACCCATTTACTGTTGTTACTTTGCGCTGCGGCCAGGGACGCCTCGATGCGCTTCAGCTCTAACAGCTCTGGTGAAATGCCCTCGGCAATCGTGCGGTTCTGATCCCGTAACGTTCTCGCCTGCGTCATCTTGATCTTGTAATCTGCTTCCGCTAACTGCTGTTGACCGGCTTTTTTGGTTAGCTCAATTTGTACCTGGGCCTCCTCCTGAGCGATTTGCAACTCGCGCTCTTTTGCCAGCTCTGCCGCGCGGGTAATGGTGGCAGGGTATTTGATGTTGCCAAGAGCGACGTCCGTGATTTTAATAGGCAAAGCGCTCGCTGCTTTGGTAACAGACTGGTATATCTCCCCGGAAATTCGTGCGTAGTTCTTATGAACATCTTCGACGCTATACCGTGATAGCACTTCACGAGACTTGTTCCGCACAATCATTTTGCCGTAAGTCTGGTAAACCTTGTCGAGGGACACCAATCCTTTTGTGGGCACAATGTCATTAAACATGGCATTGAGTACCGGCTTGCTGGTGCTATCGACCCTTGCGCGAAAACGCACGTCAGCGGTCAATGTGAGTTTATCTTGCATAATGATAGTCAGTGGTTCTTTGTATGTTTTCGTCCCTGTTTCGATTAAAACCAGGCTTTCCCGTAAACCGACTCTCACACGAGATGGCGGGTAAATATCTGGCGAGTAGCCTGTCGTAGTTAACAGCTTGCCCACGTGAGCAGGTGGCACTTGTTCATGACCACAGCCCGTGAGTAACATTGCCAATAAAAGAGTCAGCGTGATTGTTATTGTTTTCATAGTATGTCCAGGTTTATGCGTTTTTCTTATCCGCACGCGGGGTAAGGTAGCCAGGCAATGGCTAAAAAGAGCAGGTAGACGATAATGCCAGCGAAAGCAGACACAAGGATTGCCTTAAAGGTTGCCTTAAAGGTTGCCTTAAAGGTTGCCTTCATTGCGACTGCTCTCCCAGATTCTCCTGCTTCACTGCTTCATTCTGCCGCCGGTTTGTTTCAGCGCTTTTGGCCAGTACTTCAGAGAATGACGACGACTTTACCGCTACTTTCTCAGGTAATTCCTGGTGTCGTTCAAATGTCGCGTTGTCTGCCTGTATCGTAGCGGTGTTATCCACAGTCAGGCGGAAAGGGTTGAAAAGCACTATGACAAACCCCAGCACCACGACCGCACCCAAGGTTTTATACATTTTCGCATTGAGCAGGAACCACATCAGTCCGATAAACCCAATGACGATCACAAGAACAGATAGTGACCACCAGACCAGCGTGACGCTCATCGGCTTTCCTCCAGCGCACTCAACACATCGCCAATACACACCGATAAGGTGAGCGCTTCTGTGGCCAGCAAGTTGTAGTACGATGAATCACCCCTATCGCCAGCCATACGTAGTAATTCCTTTTTCTCTTCCAACTGGTCTTGCCAGGTGTAAAGTAGTTTTTTTATCTCATCCGTCACCGCAAAATCCCCTTTTCCTGCATAATAATCACCGCTCTATCCTCCGCTGGATGTATCCAGTCTTCCGCTACGCTCTGGCAATCTATTGACCACCGTCGCTGAGTAGTTTCTGAGCTGTTTGCGCTCAGCAGACCCAATGGGTTCCGTTTTTGCCTTAATTCCCCGTGGCGCAAGTGCCACAACATCAGCAATCGCAACAGTACCGGGTTCTGTCGCAGTCGTTTAACCAGCCGGGTATCGGCCCTGATGGTCGAGCGCACATGCTGCCAGCTCTTCTGGATCTCTGTTGGGTTATCACTGTATCGAAGCAGCAAAACCCGGTAATCACCACTGGCCAGCTTGTCCCTGAGTAATCGGTGACGGGCACCATCGTCACCAATTCGTTCGTCTTTCGTGGGTTTCCATGGTGGGCGACTGACCCTCGCGTCCCCGTACCCTGTTTTAATGTCCCGCTGCCAGGCGGCGCTCTTGTACTGCGATTCAACAGCGCTGAATGTCCGCAACAATAAATATTCCGCGTAAGTCATAATGGCCCTCCATTGCCCACAAACTGGCTACGCCACTGCTCAACCTCTCTACGTGTTTGTTCAATCAATGCCTCTTCGGTGCCGTAACGGGCAACAAAAGCGGTGTAATTTTTATGCACGGCGTCACTGCCGTACAGGTGGTGATCCGGGCACAGGGGCATGGTGTCAAAATGGCTGGCACGCTGGCCTTTGCCAATGCCTTTGCGTTTATGGTGAACCTGAGCCGGTGTTGCCTTGAACAACGTATTTCTACAGCAAATACAACCCAACCGCGCAACAGCGTGCATGTAGTTTTTTTCTTCCTGTGTCGCCATTAACAAAAATTCAATATCTGGTTAACGGTGTCTTCAACGGCTTCACGACTCCACCCATTGCCGAACACTTGTCGCAGCAACACGTCAATGGTTTTTGAATACAGAGCCGCAAAGGTCTGTTCGTCCATCTGTGAAAACTTCATACTCTTTGCCCTCGCCCTGACGCTGCCATCGGGGTAGCCAATCACCTGGTAAAAACCGGCCTTGATGACGCACCACTTCCTGAACTCTTCCCGGTTCTTTTCCGGGGTGATAACGCCGTCACGGGTGTGTACGGATCGCGGTTCATAGTATTCATAAGCCAGATCGAGCAAGGCAAAATACTTGCGATGAAACCGATAGTTTCTGGCTTTACGAAACTCGCACCGGATCACGTCCCCGACTTTCAGCCCTTCAACAAAATCTGTTGTCCCGGCTTCTGCCGGAATGACCAACCCCGAGGGCGTTTTAACAAAAGCCAGTTCTGTCATAAGGCGTTAAGCGCTACCCAGCCAATCAATCCAACGTAAGCCATCCATAAGGCCGCTAGTGCCAAATTAAAAATTACCCCTCTCATACCATTCCTTTGAGTCGTTTACGGGCTTCAGCGCCACTCATGGCCGTATCAATGCCCTGAATGTCCATAATCTTCTTCAGCATGTCATCACCACCGCGCTCCAGATTGCTCGAATTGTCTTCAAGCAGCTTTTGCGGTGACAGATCGAGGCCGTTAAAAACATCCCGTGCCACTCGCCGGTACTCCTCGGCAAACTTTTGCTTTACCTGCCCGACGTTAAACTGATCGCAGTGGGCAATTTCGTACCAGCCAGTGGCCCGCCCTGCCACGCTCACCGACGGATGGCTCCATTCGTGCGACTGTGGGCTAGTACAGCGCAAATTGACCTCTTCCCAGGCATCAGAAATGGCTGGCCAACCCAGGTCTTCCGGTTGTACCTTGCAGTATTCCAGAAACCCCACCACGGACGGTGGCCAATCACTGCCAGACGCTTTCACCCGCACTATGCCAAGCTCGATCTGTTTTGGGCGCAAATCTTTCAGGGCGGTTAGCCACACGCTATTCCTGTCGGAAAACCCCCACTCCCGTGTCCACTTGCTCTGATACCACTGGATCATGGTCGTAAACAGCGCCGCTATGTGGCTCCGCTTCACCGTCTCCCGCGACTTTTGGTTGGAGGTAGCCGCCTTCGATGAGGTCGGCTTCGTTGGCTTTGAGGGCTTGCTGGTAGGGAGTAAGTGACTGACGTGCTTCATGGTTCACCGTCCACGGGTTTGTTATGTTGTCGGGGTTGTTGAGAAAGGTCGTGGCTTGCATCACGTACTGAGTCCCTGTTTTGTCGGTTTCGTTGCAAAACCGCCCATAGCGCATAACGGCCATGAGTAGTTGTTCAGCCGAAAATTCTTTTTGTCGAGTTTTATAACGTTTGAAAGCTGTCTTCCTGTTGCCCTGGCTACCCTCACGTTTGGGATATTGTTGCCACCACTTGTCAAAATTGTTGGAAATTTCTTCATCATCCGACGTGCGCCTGGCAGAGCGCACAAGAGTATTAACTCTCTTACTCTCTATCTCTCTTTCTCTCTTTCTCTCTAGGCGAGATTCTGACGATCTGCCCACGAACTTCCCACGAAGGGCGTTAATTTTGTCTTGAAAATCCTTGCAGCCCTTATAAACACTGGCTTTTTCGTACATAGTGTCTAGCAGCAAAGTAAGGTCTGGCACCTGCTCAGGGAGGGCTTCCAGGTCGTTTAATCGTGCGGTGAATTGTTCCGCATTTGTTGTGTCGTTGTGTCGAATAAACTGATTAATGCACACATAGTCGGAACCATCACAGACAGATATAAACTTGATCGTGGCCAGTTCGTGGAGTGTTCGTGAGACCGTCGCCTCATTCCATTTTAAGTCGCCGATGATATACGCCTTGGGCAAACGGAAGACGCCAAGCATGTTGCCATGGGGACAAGAAAGAAGATAAAGCGCCAGCAGCTTACCCTGGTCGGATAACTTCAAAATATCCTGGCTAATCCAGAACCGGCTTTCCACTTTGCCGAAGGGTTTCATTTGTCATCCTTGTTTTTTCTTTCGGAGGCGAGGCGGAATAACTTACCAATCTCAGCATCGTTGACTTTCAGGTCGGGGCGAAGGGTAAACAGGTCAATGCCGGTGTACTGAGAAACCTTGATGGCCAGATCGCCGCTGATACGGTGCTGTTCCAGCTCGATACAAGACATGGAGGGCTGGGATACCCCCAGAAACGCTGCTAGCTCAGCAATGTTTATACGGTGGACTTTTCTCCACTCTCGAATAATATGCATAGCCTAAAATCCTTAAACACTATTGAATAAATAGTTTTACCTATTTATACGCATATGTTGTCCCGATCCGCAACTCCTCTATGATATGATCCAAAAGAAAAGCCACTGTTACCGGAAGTAGCTGTTGTATGCCTGATTTTATTGACCGCATGACGGAGCTTATGAGGCTTCGGGGATTAGTGCCCAAGGATGTTTTCCAGGGAGTGAATGTTTCGCAACCCACATTCAGTGACTGGGTGACTCGAAAAACCAATGTCAGTGTTGCTAATCGCCTGAAGATCGCCAAATTCTTAAACACGTCTCTGGAGTACATGGAGACAGGAAGGCGTAGGCGTGAGTACCCCACGGCCTTAAAAGTTCAATCCATCGAGAACCTGACAGCGTTTGCTATTGCCCTAGATAAAGCACAAGTTAATCCTGGTCTGAAAACCCTAGCCGCTAATGCGAAAATGACTAAAGAAACGGCCATTGAGCAATTTAATGAGCTGGAAGACTCGCGCTTTGCCAATGTTGACGACCGCACGGCAACGTATGTATGGACACTGGATAACGACACCATGACAGCGCCTACGGGTGAGTCATGGCCTAATGGTGCTCAGATTGCTTTTCACCCGCATAAGAAACCCTTGCAGGGGCATTGCATCATGGTCATTATGGATGGTCGGCTATGTTTTCGCCGCTGGGTAGAAGTTGATGGCGTTCAGATCTTGACCTTGCTAAATCCTGCCTATTCACAAGGTACGGCTATCCACTACAACGGCAACATCTGGGATATTTGGGTTGGCACACCTATCGGCTATACCCAGTTCACAGCCCCGTAACCACTCCTTCTAAAGCGAACAAGTTATTTCATTGCTAGATCTTTTTGAAATAATTGCTTGCACTATTAAATAGCTTAACCTATATATTTTATATGCTAAAAATTAAATAGAAACTAACGTCATGAAAATAAAAAACTGCCCTGTATCCATGGACGAAGGACGACACGCGGCTGAAGCCTGGGATACCGCCGATTTTGAACATATCGCCGAAACCATTGAAAAAGAAGTGGAAGAACTGCTTGAGGCTATTTGTGAAGGCAAGACCATTGTTATAAATGGCAACGCTTTAACCCCTCTGGATCTGCTTAACGAACTGGATACAGACAATCAAACCCCGAAAGAATGGCTCACTACAGTCGTAGCGCTCGAAACACTTGAAGCAGAGTCGAACAACGGCACACCCTATAACCAGTTGAGAGACGCCCTGATTCAAATGGAATTTATCACCGATAAACACGCCGCGTAAAAACATGCGAACCATACGAGGTAGTAAACATGAGTATGAACATGACAAATATGGCTGAGGACGTTTCCCGCACCATCAGTGACTGGAAAGAAGAGGAAGCGCTCAAAATCACCTATCAGGAATTGCGTAAACTTGAGCGGGAAATAATGGGCTGGTTGACTTACTACATCGCCACCATGACCGAGGAAGAAAGGCAGGTTTTTGTTAACGACTGTAAGGAAATTGAGAAAGGGGCGCGCTCATGAGCATCATTTTGAAACCCGGCATTTACGATGACCTGTCTTCTGATGACTACCACAGCGCTAATGGGATTTCCTCAAGCACCCTTAAGGAAATGGCCCGTTCAGCAGCGCACTGCAAAGCCAAACGTGATGGTGATCGAATGGTAAGCACCGCAGCCACGAATATTGGCATTGTGTTGCATACAGCGGTACTGGAGCCTGAGCTGTTCGTGCGACAGTACGCAAAAAAGCCCACTGTCGCCGGTTTCCCCGATGCCCTGGTGTCGCTCGATGATTACAAAGCCTGTGCTAAAAAGCTGAAGCTGCCGGTTTCCGGGACTAAAGATGCCCTGAAGCAACGCATTCAAGAAGCAGATAGCAGCGTGCTGTTTTTCGATGATGTGATAGCCGAACAAACACAAAACAAAACCGTACTGAACGACGGCGACTGGGAACTGTGCGATGGCGTCGTCAAAGCTATCGGAATGCACGAGAAAGCCCGTAAAGCGTTATCAAACGGTGTGGCTGAGCGTTCTGTGGTCTGGGACGATCCCATTACCCAAGAGCTGTGCAAAGCAAGGTTCGACTACTACCGGGAAGACCTCGGCATTATCTTCGACCTGAAAACCTGCATTGATGCCCGGCAGTGGCAGGCTACCCGCGCCATTGAAAAATACAAGTATCACGTATCAGCGGCCATGTACCTCGAAGGCGCAAGGGCGAACGGGCTGAAAGCCAATGGCTTTGCCTGGCTGTTTGTTGAAAAAGAGGCTCCCTATGCCGTGGGCCTGTACATGGCCAGCGCCGCTATGGTGTCCAAAGGCGCTGAGCAATTCAGAACATGGCTAAACCAGTATCACGACTGTCAACAGTCCGGTATCTGGCCCTGCTATCCCAGCGAATTTACCACTATTGAGCTGCCAGAGTGGGCAGCCTGATTGAATAACAGAGGTGTTTATGCTGCCCATACTCCAAAAAAACCAACTCGCCATTGATAAAGCCCTCGATGGCGTCATGCACGTCAATAAGTTTCTACGCATTATCGCCACTGAGTTGCGTAAAAACCCCAGAATCCAAAGCTGCGAGCCAGCTACCGTTCTTGGGTCTGTTATTCAAGCGGCAACCCTGGGCCTGCAAGTGGGTGGCGTATTAGGGCATTGCTACCTGGTGCCTTTTTTCAACAAGCATACCGGGCGTCAGGAATGTCAATTCATGCTTGGCTACCGGGGCATGATCAAGCTCGCTCGTGAAAGTGGCGAGATAGCCAGCATCGAGGCGCGGGTGGTCTATGACAATGAAAAGTTTTCTGTGCAGTACGGCACCCAGTCCTATATCACCCACAGTCCCGCCATTGACGGCAGCGCGGGAAAAATACTGGGCGTCTATGGCATCGCGAAGATGACCAGTGGTGAGGATTACATTGAATGGTTGCATGTCAGCAAGATTGAAGGGTTTCGCACTCGCTCCAAATCGGGAAATGCTGGCCCCTGGCAGACTGATTATGAAGAGATGGCGAAAAAAACCGTCGTTCGCCGCATGTTCAAATTCCTTCCCCTTGGCGAGGTGGCGCAAAAAGCGGCCAAGCAGGACGAGCTGGAGGATTTGAATGTTGTTGAAGGCGAGGCCAGCGAAGTCGTGGATATTAAAACCGGCGAAGTGCTTGAAGCACAACCCACGCACATTATAACCAATGCCGACGATTTGAATAACGCCCTGTGAAACCCTTTGCTCCCGTAGCGGCAAGCTCAGGCAAAAGCTACGAACCCAACCTGACAATAAAAAGGAAAAAATTATGTCAACGGATGTAGGCGAATTTGTTGCCGACCTCGATGGCGGACTGGTGGAAGAGAAATTAAGCCGTATTCTTTCTGACGTCGCCGGGGCAGTCATTGATCACAACGCTGCCGGTGAAGTCATTCTCAAGCTGAACCTGAAGCGGCTGGCACAAAGCTACCAGGTCGTGGTCAACCACACCATTAAATACACCCGACCCACTTCACGGGGCAAGGTGACAGAGGATGAAAGCACCTCCACCCCCATGTATGTGGGTGAAGATGGCAAGCTGAGTTTTATGCAGGAAAACCAGCACGCGCTGCTTAATAAAAAAGGCCAGGTACAGGAGAACGTATAATGGATCGCTCCGCTATTGAAGCTATTGCTGACAAAAACACCCTGATTGAAATAAATGAACATCTTGTCCAATCCGGTATACCTGTCGCGATTTTGCCCGAAAACGCTCGTACCTATAAATATGAGGATTTGGATAGGTTTCGTTCCCGCTTCCGTGGCCTGATGAGCACATCAAGCATCAATGATTTTGGTACTTATGTGGAACTTCATAAAGAAGAACACTCTGCCTGTTTTATTGATATTAAAAATACAAAGGCTGCTGCTGTGCTCAACCTTGGCAACAAGAACATGCCCGGTCACTGTGATCACCGCTCAGAACTGACACTTAAAAAAACGAGCGGGTATGATGCCCTGATGGGATTCCATTGTTACAAGCACTCACAGAAGGAATTTACCGAGTGGCTTGAGGACTGGTCAGACAATATTAAGGTGTTAGACGGTGAAGAAAATCCGTTGGAGTTGAAAAAGGCCATTGGTGCCTTGCGACGTCTGACCATTGACGCCCATTCAGAACAGTCTCATACAGAAGAGAATTTCAAATCTTCCCGCTCCACCCTTGAAAGCGTCGAGGCTAAAAGTAAAGGCAACACGCTCCCCGCCTGGCTGGAATTTACTGTCCAGCCCTTTGCTGATTTTGAACAGCGAACAATACGGCTGAGAGTATCCGTGTTAACCGGCGGCTCAAAGCCCGTGCTGATCGCCAGCATTGTTGGGCTTGAAGTACTTAAGCAATCCCTGGCTGAAGAGTTTCAGCAGAAGGTGGAGGCAAAGCTCGACGGCATCATGCCTACGTATCTGGGCGTGTTCTCAGCCTGAATGACGGGGGGGTTGCCCCCCTTTTTTTAAAACTCAACTGGAGATTTGTATGAGAGGTATCAACAAAGCCATTATCGTTGGCACGCTAGGGGGCGACCCCGATGTGCGTTACACGCCAGACGGCAAGTGCATTAGTACTGTATCCATGGCGACTAATGAAAAGTGGAAGGATAAACAGGGCCAGCCCAAGGAAAAGACTGAATGGCACCGTGTTACCTTATTCGGCAAACTTGGCGAGCTGGCCAGGGACTATCTACGCAAAGGTTCAAAAGCCTATGTGGAGGGTAAGCTCACCACGCAAAAATGGCAAGACGACCACGGCAGCACGCATTACACCACGCAGATTTCAGTGAATGAGATAGGCGGTGTGCTCCAGTTGCTTGATCCGCCGCCTGCCAATAACCATCAACCCGCCGCTCAACCTGCGCAATCTGCACAATCTGCACAGAAGAGTCACCGCCAACAGCCTGCCCATACCCAGAACAGCTACCAGGCACAGTCTCAGGGCACCCAACGGCAGCCAGCTCAGCAGCAACCCCAGCAGCAAAAACAACAACAGGGGTTTGATGATGTTAATGATGAGATTCCGTTTTAGCTCAATGTGAGGAAGTAAAAAATGACACGTTCAGAGATTATTCTGGCCATTCTTGATAAAGCACAAAGCTACGAAGTGATAGCCGAGGAGTTGCCCAGGCACGATTTAACGCTCACCCCGGACGTTTTAGAAGCCCTTGATAACGCCTCTATTTACTCGTTCGGAAAAATTATTTTTGAACTCAACGGAAAGGTGGTGACGTTAATACCGTTGTTCAAGCGGAATCTGATTGAATTGTGCCACGAGATTGAACAAAAAGACGCTGGCAATACCTGGCAAACCTGGCAGTGACCCCATAACAAACTTTGACAAAGGTAGAACACGCATGAAAACACCCACGAAAACATTCGCTGTGACAATAAATCTTTCAGAATACAAGATTCCTGGTTTTGATGATGTGACCCCTGAAGCTATCAAGCAGGCTGAAAAAACCATTGGAGAACTGGCTCATGACCCAGTTCAACTGTTTCAAGCATTCGTCCTGCTTGCCACCCTGTTATCCGTAGAGACAAATTGCAGGGACGAAAATGGGAAACCCGATTTAAGCAAAAAAGACGAAGATCGACTTCGAGGTGCCATTTCCATGGTTATGGCTTCTGCTTTGACATGGTGTAATGAATCCGCAGAAAGTCAAGACGCTCATTAATTCCGTCTGAGTACCAAACCAGGATCACCACAATAATAAAAAGGATGTTAGTATGACCGCCTGCACCCAAACTCCGCCTGCCTTGCCCGTGATCGCTGGCGTTGAAATTACCACCGACGCTGAAGGGCGGTTTAATTTGTATGCGCTTCATTGTGCCTGGTGTCAGGCTAAAGGTATTACCCCTGCAATAGGGCGACACAACGCACCTTATCAATGGTTCAGGTCGCAACAAGCCAAAAATCTTATTGCTGAAATGAATAGCCAGACGGCAAATTCGCAGCCTGCTCTAAAGATAAACAATGGTGGCAAAAATCCCAGCGCTTTTGCCCACGAATTGCTGGCAGTATCTTACGCAAGCTGGATCAGCCCAGGATTCCAATTGCAGGTGACTCAGTGCTTTCTGGACTATAAAGCAGGCCGACTGCAACCCACGACACAGGAAGAACACCTGACCCTCGATGATAAGCTGAGAATCGCCGGTAGCTGTCTCGATCTGGCAACCCGCTACGGCTTTGAAGGCAATCAGGCACGCTTATCTGCGGATAGGGCATCACAATCACTTATTAATTTCTCGCCCCTCAAAGCCATGGGGCAAGAAAAGCTCATTGCTGAAAATAAAGAAAAGGCATTTATTCCTGCAGAATTAGGCAAAATGCGGAACCCAACCATTACAGCACAGGAGGTTAACCAACGATTGAAAAAGGCAGGCTTGCAAGAAAAGCTCGCTGGCGAATGGAATCCAACGGAAAAAGGGAAAGCATTTTGTGAGGTCGTCGATACCACACAGGCGCAAAGCTCAGGCCGACCTGTTAAGCAGATTCTGTGGTACCCGTCAGCGGCAGCGCACTGGAAGCAGGAGCCAGAACCTGAAACAGCCCCCACGCAGCAACCAGAACCGCAGTCTACACAGTCTATTTACACCCAGCGCAAGAAACCAATTAAACGCAAAAGCAGAGGTAGATGGGGTCTGTATGCCCTCGACAACTACTACTCCTTGCGTGAACTTGCCCAAACGCTCGGTATTCTATTTGGTGAAGTCACTAAAAAGCTCCTGGATAAGGGGATTATAGAAGTCAGCGCCCGATACAAAAGCAACAATAAATACATACTCACCAAGGAAGGTTGGAAAGTAGGTGCCATGTACGACCCTTCAGATCAAATGCTTTACACCGAACCTTGTGGAAAGGCATTGATCAGCAATGCAAGGGTAGTGTTTACCGACGACATAATAACATTTTTTTAAGCGCTGGTAGTCAATAAACAGGGCAGCCCGGCTGCCAGAGGGATCGAGTTGTGGATAAACAAACTATAAGAATTGGCGAAATTTGCTCTACTTACAGTATCTCCAGAACAACCTTATGGAAGTTACGACAGGAAAAAGAATTTCCTAAACCGATTGTGCCGCCTAATGGTGGCCAGTTATTCTTTGTTGAGGAAATTAACCAGTATTTTAAATCTATAAGAAAAGATGACGTTAAATAATACCTACCTTGGGCTTCTTATTTATCGTTAATAATAGGGGCGATCAGATCAAGCAGTTTTCTTTGCCCTTCCCTTCTCTTCTGGAAATAATCATCTACATTATAAGTGCCTTCGATACCCGGTATAGCATGGCCCAGGCATCGCTCCGCAACCCACGGCTCTACCCCTATTTTCGACAATAATGTTCTCGACGTTCTTCTTAAGTCATGAACAGTGAAATGTTGTATATGACTAGGGAAGCGCTTATTTTTAAACATGCTTGCGATAGCATGGTTTAAAGTGTTTGTACAAGCATGAGGACTGTTTTTGCTAGTCCTTCTGGTCGGAAACAAATATTCACTTGATCCAGCTCTATACCTCAACTCGTTAATCCACTCTTTTACTTCTGGTTCCAAAGGGATATAAACAGGTCTTTTTTTTGTGGTCTTTTCCATTTGCTTAATTCGCTCATTAGGCAAAATCCACTGGTCATTAACCATATCAAACTCTTCAATTTTCGCAATAATTAACTCCCCCTTTCTGACTGATAATGCTAACAGAAGAGCGCAATAAAGATAGTTATCTCTCGAAAAGTGCACTTGATTATCTCGCAAAGTTTTAAAGACTTCTGGCAACTCTTTTATAGATAATGCTCTAGCTCTTTTTTTTCCAATTCCTCCAGCATCTTTAACAGTAAAACTGCGAGCTGGGTTAGATTCTGCAACACCGAGTCTAATCCCATAATCAAAGATTTCTTTACAAAACTGTAAGGCTGTATTAGCCACTGACATTCGTCCAGGTACGGCAGCTTTCTCTATTAATGACTTTATATTTAGCGGGGTAACATTATTTATTGTTTTTAGACCTATCGCTGGAGATATATCGCGCCTATAAACACGTTCGTTAATAGTCCAAGTTTTTATGTTGTTCTTTTTATGAGCGATCCATTGATACGCCAGATCATCTACGGTACTTATATCATCTTCATCAGAGCACTGAGGGTCTACACCCTTTCTAGCATTTTTTTTAATGTCGTCAGCCTCTAATGAGGCATTCCGAAGGGTCACGTCAGGGTAGCCGCCAATCGTGATTTCTTTTCTTTTTCCATTTATCGTATATCTAACAACCCAAGTTACCGTTTGTTCTTTGCTGATTCTTAGATATAGATTATTTCCAACAGGATGCTTCCCTTCTTTCTTTGTTTTTATTATAGCTTTGATTTGCCTGTCATTTTTCATTAGCTACTCCTGATATGGTGACATTGATTAAAAGTATAGACTCAAGCTCTATCTATGTCACCATATCTGTCACCAAAATAGGTGAACAACCATCAACACACAAAAACACTTACATACCCATAACCCACCTAAACCTCTTGTAATTACTGTATTTTTTACAAATATGAACATGTGTAAACTTCACTGGATGTTCTGGACTTGTTCCCTGGCTTGTTCTATTAGCACTTTAATAGATACAGCGGTTTGCGTTAGCCCGGCATCAATGGATTTTGAGGAAAGCGTGTTAGCTTCGCGGTTCAGCTCTTGCATTAAAAAGTCCAAACGTCGGCCAACGGCATGACTGCTCCCGGAGAAGGTACGTTTAACTTCCCGTATATGGGTATCCAGACGATCGAGTTCTTCTTCCACATCCAGTTTCTGGGCAAGAATGACCATTTCCTGCTCCAGCCTGTCAGCATCAAGGGATTGTTTGACATCGTCGAGGCGGCTTAACAGTCTTTCCCGCTGAGTTTGCAAGATGGTTGGAAGTACTGAGCGTAGCGCCGATACTTGCTCGCTGATATTGTCCATACGAACCAAAATAAATCGTTCCAGCTCAATCCCTTCACGTCGGCGCATGGCGGTGAGCTGTTCTACCGCTGCTTTAAATGCGCTAAGCGCGCTGTTTTTTACGGGTTCAAGGTTGGTTTCTTCTGTAACCTGAACGCCAGGCCAGGACATAATATCCATAGGGTTAATTCCGGTACTGTCAGGAAACACCGTTTCTATCTGAACCAGGGCATCAGCCAGTTTGTCGAGCATGGTTGGGTTAAGGGTAATGGATTGTTCCGACTCTGCCATTTGAAGTTTCAGTCTGCATTCCACCTTTCCCCGTTTGAGGTTTTTTTTGATTGTCTCACGGATAGCCGGCTCAATATCTCGAACCTGCTCAGGCAACCGAAAATGGGGTTCAAGGTAACGGTGATTCACAGAGCGGACTTCCCATACCAGGCTTCCCCATCCTTCCTGTACTTCCGTACAGGAAAATCCTGTCATGCTCGATGTCATAAATAGCTTCCTTCCAGAAAATGTAACCAGACATTCTAACGGGTACGAGGTATAAAGCTACTGGCAAAAAAATAATTGTTCGTTTTCAGGGCTTTTGTTCATGGTTATACTCTGCGATTTATTATCACCGCTATTCAAGGTACCCTGATGCGTCCCAGTCGAAGAACCGCAGATCAACTGCGAGAAGTGTCTATCACCCGTAATTACACTAAACATGCTGAAGGCTCTGTACTCGTGGCGTTTGGTGATACCAAAGTTATTTGCACCGCCACGGTTGAGCGCAATGTGCCGCGCTTTTTGAAAGGCTCCGGGCAAGGCTGGGTGACGGCAGAATATGGCATGTTGCCTCGCTCCACCAATGACCGTATGGGGCGGGAGGCCGCACGGGGTAAACAGGGTGGCCGTACCCTGGAAATTCAACGTCTGATCGGTCGCTCCCTTCGAGCGGCTGTTGACCTCAAACAGCTGGGTGAAAACACGATTACGGTGGACTGTGATGTCATACAGGCTGACGGAGGCACGCGGACAGCCTCTATCACCGGTGCGTGTGTTGCGCTGGTGGATGCCATTGGTCATATGCAGCGACGCAAGATCATCAAAACAGACCCGTTAGCGCAAATGATCGCTTCTGTTTCTGTGGGGATTTACAAAGGCAGCCCGGTACTGGATCTGGATTATCCTGAAGACTCTTCTGCTGAAACAGATATGAACGTAGTCATGACGGAAAAAGGGGGGTTTATTGAAATTCAGGGTACTGCTGAAGGTGCACCGTTTAGCCAGAATGAAATGACAGCAATGTTAGCGCTGGCTCGCCAGGGAATTGAGGAATTAGTGGGCCTTCAGAAGCAGGCGTTGGCTGTTAACGACAAATAAAGAGAGTGTATAGATGAATTAGTCGGAATTGGTCGCGAGAAACCCGGCCCCGGCTTCTTCATCAGAGAATTAAAAGAATTAAGGGTTAAGGAGAGTTAAAGGACACCCACACAGGATTAATACGCGGGTTAAAGGGTTTAAAAGAAGGGGTTAAAGGACACCCACAAATTTATCCTCAAGAATTAAAGGGTGCCCATCAAGTATTTATTCAACGTTTCAAAACACTGCTTACTGAGGAACCTCGTCGCATCGGCTATGCCAAGGCCGCTCTCGAACAAAAGACAAAAAAAAATTCTTCAGTCTCAACGCTAAGGCGCATTGCCAAAAGACTTGATCTTACCTACAAAAAGGTACGTCGATCCTGTCAGCACAAGCGCAATGAAGAGCATTTTGAACGCTGCAAAGCCGCATTAGATGATGCTCAGGAAGCAGAGCGGCAGGGGTTGTCTCTTTTGGCACAGGAGATTCACGTTTAACCCGTCGCTTTTCTGAAATACCTTTAACGGCTATTTGTTGGTTTGACTGAATATTTTTATCAAGATTTTCTCCAAAAGCACTGCTGCTTTTAAGTACATGACCATTTGCTTTTCAAGTTGGCCTGCAGGCCTTGCAAGGCCTGCCAGCAAGAAAATATATGTTTTCATTTGGTCATGTACTTACTACCTTTTTTGTTGAAATAACTCATTAGCATTCTCGATAAACTATAAAAAAATTGACGACTATCATTTTTTTCTTTCTTCTCAATAAGTAAAAAAGCGTCATTAACCTGAGCGCTTTACTCAAACCTCTGCTGATGGAGTATCACATACTTCGCCCCAAAAACAGCGATAATTATCTGGATTCAGCCCTAATTTCCTGAGGTAGTCGATGGTTTTAACCTGAACTTCTTCCGCCGTATAATCCTTGCTGGCTTTGATATCTTCAGGCACAGGCTCCAGGGGGATTTCATCTTTTATGCACTGGTGAATGTAGTGAAACCAGGCTTGTAAAAATTGGTTAATCAGCTTTATTTCCTGTACCGTTTTTGGACAACGGAAAAAACGAAATTCCAGTGTTGACAATTGAGCGACTTTGCTTGCTCCGGTAATATGCAGTAATGACATGGCCATATACTTTTCCATAAAATCATTACTAACTGACCCAAACGCATGTTGTATGGTGGTCATATGAATAAACTGGCTATAAAAATGCGCAAATTGCTCAAGCCTGTCTATTTTTTCCGCATCGGTACCTCCTTTACGGCTTACCATATCAGAATCACTTTCTCTCATTTTTTTATTGTATTGGTCAATCAAAAAATTTAACCGTTTCACGGCAAAGGGTTTTACATCTGGATTATAATCAGCAAATGTTTTATACCATATAGCTTCATTTTTTTCCGTGATAAGTTTGCTATTCCCAAATGCTCTGAGTAAAAAAGGGTTTTTCTGGATCTCAACGTCCATCGCCAAAATTACACCCGTATCACCCAAGGTGGCACTTAACACATCCACATGTTTATGCCCGGAACTATCGGTAATCAACTCGTCTGCGCACATTGAGTCAACCACTTCAATGACTTTCTTCAAACAGATTTCCGCGTGTTGATCATCAGAATGATAAGGCGTGCAATTTATTTCAAACCAGCCTGCGTCATAACCCGGTTTCACAGTGAAGTCTTCAGTTAATCCATAGTCGCCTACACCAAAGTGTGTCATCCCCTTTTCTCTGGCCCGATATTTAAAAATAACAGCACAAGGCTCATCTCTTTTCGTATAATCACGTGCTTTTTTCTCATCAGTGTTATATTCAAGTTCTTCACCAAATTTAAGGTTTAATGGCTCCGGGGGCTCTCCCCCACAGCTTTTCTGAAAATTAACATCTACCGAACCAAGTGAGGAGGGTGTCATCAAAGAATCTGATGTTCCAGCGCTTGCTTCGAGCTTCATTCTTTTTAACGATTCAGACGGACTGTCAGTGGGTACAGGGCAACCATAAAACAGGGTATTGAGAATGGCATCACAACGCTCGAAAAAAATAACATCCATAACCTCTCGATTAAAACACTCCCTCATATTATTATTGTTCATGCGTAAACTACTGGTTAAAAAATTTTTATCTACAATACTCCTGATACCCTTATCAACACTGGCAATACTATCAATCATTTCCTGCCTGAATTTCACGGTAAAATTAAAGATAACGCCTAACTCAGAAAACAGACAACTTCCGGCAAGAAGGTTTTTAACAAATGGAAAGACATTTGCGATTAATTTCTGATACGTAAATTTATAGTCAATAAGAAAACAACGTACAATCCTTGGGGTAACATCATCAAGTACATTTTCTTTTTTGTTGAGATAATCAGTAAGCATTAGTGGTAGATTGTAGCGTAATTGATTGTTATCCTTTCTTTCTTCCTGCTCTGCCCGTTCGGTAAACATAGCATTCAGAAAAGACTTTATCTCTTCAACTCGCGCCTGGCTGATGGTTTTACCCACCACATATTTATCGAGACTGTTTTCAACAGTAAAACACCGGTCATTGACCAAGCCCTCTTGATACAGGATAAAATCAATAAAAATCCCTATCACTTTATTCCTTCGATCAGAAAGACTATTACCTGTTAAGATTTTTTTGTATCCCAATACACTTATAAGATGTTCAATAGTATTTCGACATTGTTCAGCTGCTTCCCGAGGGGTAAAGGTGTCACTCACTTTGCCCTGGACCTCATCTACAGCCTCACCATGGGCAACTTTTCCCTCGAGAACGGGCTGATTGGGCATCTGATGACTGCCACTTGGCATAACACAATCAGGCACTGATGTGGTTTCTTTAGTGACAGGGGATTCAGGTTTAACCCATCGCTTTTCTGAAAAACCTTTAACGGCTATTTGTTGCCCTGATTGAGTATTTTTATCAGGACCTTCTCCAAAAGAACGGCTTTTATATTGCTCGAAAGTATTTGTTGTGGCTCTGATTGTATCCATGGATTTCCCCTCAACAGCTATGTTCATAAGAAATACCAGACACAATACTTGAATAAACCTCATCTCGCGCACTACCTTATTTTTTGAGACAACCAATCAGCATTTTCGATAAACCTAAATTAATCAGTTGAAATCAGCACCTTTGTTAAAGTCCATACGAGCGTAGGTTTATAACCATTTTGCACACTCACCCAAAAGGGGTGTTATAAAAATGCGCAAGCCCAACTGTCACAAGGAATAGAAGGAGTTTACAAAATTCAACTGCGGAATTTAGGATAAACTATAACATAATCGACAGTGATAATTTTTTCCATTCCGTCCATTTGGTAAAAAAATCATTCTCAAAAGACAGTATTCCTTCAATCCGCCCTTAGCTGATGGTTTTACCCGCCACCTATTCAACCCGCAGGCTGTTAACAACAATAAAATACTGATCGCTAGTTAAACTTTATTTTTATAAAATAAAATCGATAAAAATCAAAGAATTAACCCAAGCCCACTCCCAGGAAGCGCCCTATCAAAAAATAACAACGATACCCGTCGAAAAGAGTAAAAAGCTCAAATCGTCAGCAAAATCAAAAAACCAGAAAGGGAAAGCACTGCAAGATTGCCAATATACATCAGTACTTATCCCTCACAAGATGGTTGACAGCAAGGCAAAGGGGGGCGTTTTTTGAAAACCTGTAACAGGATCACTTAAGGATGTTGCCAGTGGCAAACAAAGCCGGGGGAAGGTGCCGAGCAAATACACTCAGCACTCAATCGTTCTCAGAAACAATACAATCCACTCTTTTCTTGCCGGTCCGATTCAGGTATTGCTGAAAGGGTTTTGGCAACCGCCCCGCAGCAGACCCATACCAGAACACACTGTCGCCAGAGAGTGTAATATATTCATAAGTATGCATTTTTCGTGATGCACGTTTATCAGACTCAACGTGACGTTCATTGAGATCATCCAGCGATAAGCCATTTTCTTTTAGCGTATTTTGAATATTTCGAATCATGCTTTGCCGGGCTTTTCTTTCTTTTTGATCAATGACCCTTGCTTGTTTTTTTTCTTCCACAATTTTTTGCATACGTCGTATAATTTTTTCCATATCTTCAATATGGACATCATTAAATAACGCGCGCGTGCGAGTTTTACTGCTTAAACGGTGTAAAATTTCATCAAATATATTCATTGCCTATCCAAGATATTTTAGAAGCAGTCTTAAAAGTCATGTCTGCTGGATATTGAGAATGAACACTGAACAGTTACCGCCTGTGTTTTTCTTGATATCCAGGCACCTATTATTTATTGATTTTCAGAGGCCAGCTTTCAAAGAACCTGACAGCTTGTCTGTTCGACATTCACTCTTCAAGTAGACTGCTTTCCTTCAACAACAGTAATTTACAGGCTTATACTACTCAAACCCCAAAAAA
Organism: Candidatus Sororendozoicomonas aggregata; assembly: GCF_031528575.1. Lineage (NCBI taxonomy): Bacteria > Pseudomonadati > Pseudomonadota > Gammaproteobacteria > Oceanospirillales > Endozoicomonadaceae > Candidatus Sororendozoicomonas > Candidatus Sororendozoicomonas aggregata. The sequence continues at coordinate 25,805 of NZ_JAVLSP010000015.1, read as the reverse complement.
AAATTCCCTGACTCAATGCTAGCCCGGATATTTCATAAACATGCTCTTGGCCTTGCTTGCTCCTTGCGGCTCTAAGGGAGTTTTGCCCAGTCGACCGTACTCCCCGGTACGGTGCTCCTTCGCAAAATCCCTTAGAGCCGCAAGGTTCTGCGCAATTCTCAGGGCAGTTTATGAAATATCCGGGCCAGGAGCCTGTCGGACTTAAGACAATTTCGGCCTAAAATCCAGAAAGTACGAGAGGGTACGAGAAAGTGCGGCCAGAATTTCCGATCAATTTGCTTAAATAGGTCAACTATTCGCACAAATTGGTCGAAAATTCTGACTCGCCCTACTGAATTTTATGCTCGAAAGCATAAGTCCGACAGGCTCCTAAGCACTTTGCTTTGTATGAACTATGTCATAGGTTCGAAATAGCCACTTCCACAGATTTAAATGCCTGCGCCTTGAAGCAATTATTAACAATTATTAAGAATGCTTTTAATATATTGAAAACAAATAGTTCAACAAGAAGAAACTCATTTCCTCCCGCCACATGCATAAAAAAATCATGGAAGATTGCTAGCCTTTCGACCAAAATTAGCAGGCTATTATCAAATCAGCAAGTTCCAGATGCTCTTTTAAGGGACTCGATGCCCAATAAGAGTCAATTGCTTGCGGTTATGATCAGTTACGCCTTGCCGATAATTGTGCTTATGAACTCCCTGACTTTATCTGGGAAAAGAGGGTATTGGACAGGCCAAAAGGTGCATATACAGGATGCTGAACCGATTATTCTTGCCCTCTATTTTTGCTCTGCTCATCTATGGGTTTTGGGTTAGCGCTGAATTCAAAGTAATTGCAGCGGGTGTTGCCGTTTTTCTAATGGGTATGGTCTACCTTGAAAAGGGGTTTAAACTGTATACGGGGGGGCTGCTTGAGAATATCCTGAAGAAAACAACAAGCACCCTTTTCAAAAGTGTCAGTTTTGGTCTTGCCACCACCTCTCTTTTGCAGTCAAGCTCTCTGGTTTCTGTCATTGTTATTTCTTTTTTAAGTGCCGGGCTTATTGGGCTTGAAACCGCTGTGGGCATTATCTTCGGCGCTAATTTAGGCAGTACGGCAGGTGCTTGGCTGCTAGCTGTCTTTGGTCTGAAAATTGATTTATCATCCTATGCCATGCCTATGCTGGTATTTGGTCTGCTGCTCAATACAAGGGCAGCTAAACCCCTTAAGGGAATGGGTTATATATTGATCGGGGTGGCCTTTCTTTTTCTTGGCATTCATTATATGAAAGAAGGTTTTGATAAGTTTCAAAGCAGCATTGATTTATCCGCGTTCCATATTGATGGCATTTACGGCATTTTGGTTTATACCTTTTTGGGGGCAGCCGCAACGGTCATCATGCAGTCCACTAATGCATTGATGGTACTGGTGTTTTCTGCCCTGGCTGTGGGGCAACTGGATTATGTGAATTCCCTGGCCATTGTTATTGGCTCAAACATTGGCACCACAGTGACCACCGTTATTGGAGCAATAGGAGCAAACGCGCAGGGTAAAAGGCTGGCAGCAGCACACCTGCTCTTTAATGTTGTCACTGCCATCGTTGGCGTTGTTGCCCTGAATCCGTTAATGGTAACAGTGGATGAAATAGCAACCCTCTTTGGTATTCATCCCCATGACTACACGCTGAAACTGGCAATTTTTCACAGCCTGTTCAACATTATTGGTATTGCGCTATTTATCCCTTTTATTAAGCTCCTGGTGAAATGGTTGAAGTCGCTGTTTAATGACTCATACAGCAAAGAGCCTTTGAATCTGGCTAAAATTGATGAATCCTCCATGGAACGCGCGATCTATTTGAATCCCGCTGTGCTCAGCTACCCTGATGCCGCTATGAGGGCGCTCACAAAAGAATCCGGGCGGCTCTATCGCAATACACTGGAGCTTATCTGTTATGGCATCTATTTTTCAGGTGAACAGCTGAGGAATACCGATAATCTGTCTGAGCTGGCAGAAAACTGGGAAAAAGAAGAACAACCCTGGTCCATCAAAGGGTTATATATTCGTCATATTAAAGGAATCTACGCAGACATTATCCACTTTGCCGGCGCCCTGGAGGGAAATCTGCCCAGGCAACAGGCTCAGGAGCTATTTGCCCTGAAGGTGGCCTGTCGCAATTTTGTTCAGGCCATCAAGCATGTCAAGCATATCTACAAGAATATGGGCAAGTATATTGAATCAGAAAATGATGAGATCAGGCACCAATACAACCAACTAAGGTTGTGTCTTGCCTCTGTATTAAAACTGGTGGATATTCTCGGGGTTCGCCGGAACTATAACCATATTCAGGAACATGCCGCTCAGCTGAAGCTTGAACTCCATGAGCAGGATCAGCAAACCTACAGCACGCTGAACAAGCTGATTCGCTCTGAGCAAGTGGACTCTTATATGGCCAGCTCACTACTTAATGACAGTGCCCATGTTCATGATGCCTGCACTAACCTGATCGATGGTGCCGTGATTATGATCACTCGGGATCGCGAAGAGTACAGAGAGTACGATCTTGCTGGTTTTACTCCCGCAGCTCAAAAGACATCCAGTTGATAGCCTGTTTTTTCAAGATAATAGCACTCTCTTTCAAAATCAGCCTTGGTCAGAGAATGCGCCTTGAGCCACCCCTTGGGAAACGAAAACGCTATATGCTTGTCGCCCACAACAAGTCGATAATCAATACTGCCTGCAGATACATTGCTGTGGTTGAGCAAAGATGCCAAACGTAATAGCACGATGAGTTTTATGAGTCGTTCAGCGTCAGACTCCAGACAGGCTGATATTGCTGCCATTGGGACAGAGCGACGGTGCCCTTCTATCAGCAGTGCCAGTTGTTTCTGTTGTGACTTGCTAAATCCCAGCAAATCAGAGTGCCTGATGATATAGGCGCCATGACAATTAAACCGGGTATGGGAAATATCCAGACCAATCGTACACAACCGCGCGGCCCACAGAACCAGAGGAAGATCCTGCTTGTCGCTCAGCTCCCAGGCCTGTTGGGCCTGCTTAAAGCAGTTAAGCGCATGGGCTTTGACATTGTCAGCATCTACGAGGTTCACCCTGTAACGGGTCATCAGTGCATTGACGGTTCTTTCTCTGACATTTTCGTGCTGGTCTCGTCCCATCATGTCGTAAAGCACGCCTTCTCGTAATGCGCCTTCTGAGTAGTGGAGATTGTCGATACCCAAAGCATCAAAGCTGGCCAGTAAAATAGCCAGACCCGCAGGCAAGATGCCCTGGCGCTCAGGGCGTAATCCGGGTATTCGCAAGCGTTCAAACTGACCAAAGGACAAGACGGTTTCTTTCAGCTTTTTCAGAGCGTCAACAGTAATAATGTCGGTCCCGTCAGTAGCGGCAAGTATTGAGCTGACAGCTTTAATGGAGCCTGATGAACCCAAGACATCGACCCAGCCATGTTGACGGTAGGGTTTCTCGATATTAAGCAGTTCAAGACGGGCCGCGCAATAAGCGCGGTGGAAACGCTCAGGAGTGATGGTGCCACCTTTAAAGAAACCTTCTGTGAAGCTAACACAGCCCATATGAAGGCTTTCCAGTAGTTTGGGCTCAAACTTTTCACCAATGATAAACTCGGTGCTACCACCACCAATATCAACCACCAGACGCTGATCATCATTGGCCTGGGTCTGGGCAACCCCCAAATAAATCAGGCGGGCTTCTTCCCGGCCAGCGATGATCTCTATGGGATAAGGCAATACCTCGCGGGCTTTCTCCAAAAAGGCTCGCGCATTTTTTGCTTTTCTAAGGGCGTTAGTACCCACAATGCGAACAGCCTTAAAGGTCTTACCATTGAGGTATTGAGAAAACTCGGCTAAGCAGTCCAGGCCACGCTCAATGGCATCATCCTGCAAAATACTCTCTTTGTTAAGGCCGGCACCGAGTTGCACTTTTTTTCCCAATCGGTCAAGGAGGCGTATCTCACCCTGGTCGGTCCGGGCCACAATCATGTGAAAGCTATTCGAACCCAGATCAATGGCAGCAACCAGCGCTGGCTCCCTGTCCCCATGATGAATCTCTTGTTCCATAGTTTATTTCTCTGAATTTTACCCTTCGGATGATAAGGAAAACTGCCTTCGAGCCTACCCCGCAACATTTACCATAACTAGCCCGGATATTTCATAAACATGCTCCTGGCCTTGCTTGCTCCTTGCGGCTCTAAGGGCAGTTTATGAAATATCCGGGCTAGGAGCCTGTCGGACTTAAGACAATTTCGGCCTAAAACCCAGAAAGTGCGAGAAAGTGCGAGAAAGTGCGGCCAGAATTTCCGATCAATTTGCTTAAACAGCTCAACTATTCGCACAAATAACCGTTTCCCTAATCACCGGGATTGCACCGTGTTTCTCCTCAGAAATATATCAGAAGGGTTGCTGTGTTTGTGACTTTAGGCATCCCTTTGCTATGATGCAGTTCTTTACCTAATAGATAGATGGCCAGGAGACCGTTCCATGAGTGAAATTATCACTGTGACAGACTCATCCTTCAAAGAGGAAGTTCTGAAAGCTGAATCCCCTGTATTGGTGGATTACTGGGCTGAATGGTGTGGTCCTTGCAAAATGATTGCGCCAGTACTGGATGAAATCGCGCAGGATTATGAAGGCAAACTGAAGATCTGCAAGCTTAATATTGATGAAAACACAGAAACGGCACCAAAGTATGGTGTTCGTGGTATTCCTACCCTGATGCTATTCAAAAACGGCAGCGTCGAAGCGACGAAAGTGGGTGCGCTTTCCAAATCACAACTGACCGCATTCCTGGATAGTAACCTTGCCTGAGAACACAACCGCAGGCGGAGTGATCTCTGCCTTTGCATTTTTGAGCGCAAGGTTATATGCTGCGCATGTTCGGCAAAGGATTGCACTGTCTGGCATAAGCGTTAAAATCTCTGCCGGATAAGGTTGTTTCCTGGCACTAGTCGGGAGATAGCGTGCACCGTTATGAATCTGAAAGCTGCATTTCGACCAGTTTCTCTTTCCCTGTTAAAAATAATCAGTACTTGCATTGACGTAAGACATAACCTTGATTATTTTCCAATAAAGGATATAGACTGTGAGTTAAAGGGCTGTCAGATCTCAAAGGCATTGTATATATAGTCGGGGTCTGACCAACATGGACAGCCGATATAAACAAACTCGCAGGCATCGACGCGCAGCTGTCCAGAAGCACTATAAAACCGTAAAAACTCTGACCTTCCTGCAACGACGACGTCCACAATTACCTTCTCAATAAGCGTTCGCACACTGTTATGCATCTTACCGAGCTGAAAAAAAAATCTGTTCCCGAACTCCTGAAGATCGCGAATGAAATGGGGCTGGAAAACCTCGCACGTTCCCGGAAGCAGGATGTTATCTTCACCATTTTGAAGCGCCATGCTCGCAGTGGTGAGGATATCTATGGTGACGGTGTACTGGAAATCCTACAGGACGGCTTTGGCTTCCTTCGCTCGTCAGACAGTTCTTATCTGGCAGGTCCTGATGATATTTACGTGTCTCCCAGCCAGATTCGGCGGTTTAACCTCCGTACAGGGGATACGATTTCCGGGAAAATACGTCCACCTAAAGAGGGTGAGCGTTACTTTGCCCTGCTGAAAGTTAGCGAAATTAACTTCGACCAGCCTGAAAATGCCCGTAACAAAATTCTTTTTGAAAATCTGACGCCCCTGTTCCCACAGAACCGTCTGATTATGGAAATGGGTAATGGGTCCACTGAAGATTTGACCGCACGAATTATTGACCTGGTTGCCCCCTTCGGAAAAGGGCAAAGAGGCTTGATTGTATCGCCACCAAAAGCGGGTAAAACATTAATGCTGCAAAATATTGCAGCCAACGTTGCCCGTAATAATCCAGAGTGTCACCTGATCGTACTGCTTATTGACGAGCGGCCAGAAGAAGTGACTGAAATGTCCCGCTCTGTCCGTGGAGAAGTTGTGGCATCAACCTTTGATGAACCGCCATCACGGCATGTACAGGTGGCAGAAATGGTTCTGGAAAAAGCTAAGCGACTGGTGGAGCATAAAAAAGATGTGGTGATTCTGCTGGACTCTATTACCCGCCTTGCCAGGGCCTATAACACGGTCATTCCATCTTCAGGCAAAGTGTTAACAGGTGGTGTGGATGCCCATGCCCTTGAGCGACCAAAGCGCTTCTTTGGTGCCGCACGCAATATTGAAGAAGGTGGCAGCCTGACGATTATGGCCACGGCTCTTGTGGATACCGGCTCTAAAATGGATGAGGTTATCTTTGAAGAGTTCAAAGGTACTGGTAATATGGAGCTGCACCTGGATCGCCGCTGTTCTGAAAAACGTGTATTTCCTGCTATCAACATTAATAAGTCTGGTACACGTCGTGAGGATCTGCTAACCACAGAGGAAGATCTGCAACGTATGTGGATTCTTCGCAAAATCCTGCACCCCATGGACGAGATTGCAGCGGTTGAGTTCCTGCTGGATCGTATGAAGCATACAAAAACAAATGATGAGTTTTTTCAATCCATGAAAAGGAAGTAATTATCCCGCTTTTATCTTACACGCTTAACAGCCACCTTCCCTTGTCACTGTATTAGTACTATCCATGAAGACAGGGAAGGCATGCATGTGAAGGTTACTGATTGTTTTCATCATGGCGCCTTCTCAGCCCAACCTCTTCATTTTTCGTAAGGCTGTGTGTCCGACCAGATTCATTCAGCCCCCTGGAGCATCATGAAATACCGGGATCTTCGAGATTTTATTCACCTGTTGGAGAAGCAAGGAGAGCTGAAGCGAATCACGGCGGAAATTGACCCGTATCTGGAAATGACAGAGATCAGTGACCGGACGCTTCGTAAAGAAGGACCAGCATTGCTGTTTGAAAACCCCAAAGGGTTTGATACGCCTGTACTCACCAATTTATTTGGTACGACCCGCCGGGTCGCCATGGGAATGGGGCAAAGTGATGTCAGTCAATTAAGAGAGGTGGGTGAGCTATTGGCTTTTCTTAAAGAGCCAGAACCACCAAAAGGCTTTCGTGACGCCATCTCCAAGCTGCCGTTGTTTAAAAAAGTCATGGTTATGGGGCCAAAAATTGTCAATTCAGCGCCCTGCCAAGAGGTCATGCTCGAAGGTGATGCGGTGGATTTGACAAAATTACCTATTCAAACCTGCTGGCCTGGGGATGTTGCCCCTTTAATTACCTGGCCGCTGGTGATTACCCGTGGTCCTGAGAAAGAGCGGCAAAATCTGGGCATTTACCGTCAGCAGTTGTTAGGCCCGAATAAACTGATCATGCGCTGGCTATCCCACCGCGGAGGGGCGCTGGATTTCAGGGACTGGCAAGCACGGCATCCGGGCAAACCCTTTCCTGTATCGGTTGCGCTCGGCGCTGACCCTGCCACCATTTTGGGGGCGGTGACACCCATACCTGACACGCTCTCAGAATACGCTTTTGCCGGATTACTGCGTGGGTCAAAAACAGAGTTAGCTAATTGCAAAACCAATGATTTGCAAGTCCCTGCCAGCGCTGAGTTTGTGCTTGAAGGCCATTTAATGCCAGGTGAAATGGCCGATGAAGGGCCTTACGGCGACCACACGGGTTATTACAATGAAGTAGAGCGCTTTCCCGTGTTTACAGTGAAATGCATAACACACAGAAAGAAGCCTATCTATCACAGTACGTATACAGGGCGTCCACCTGATGAGCCGGCTATTTTAGGTGTGGCATTTAATGAACTCTTTGTGCCTATCCTTAAAAAACAGTTCCCGGAAATTGTCGATTTTTATCTGCCACCAGAAGGCTGTTCATATCGCCTTGCTGTTATAACCATAAAAAAACAATACCCTGGTCATGCCAAGCGTATAATGTTGGGTGCCTGGTCATTTTTACGACAGTTTATGTATACAAAGTTTTTGATTGTCACCGATGATGATATTAATGCCAGAGACTGGAAAGACGTGATATGGGCCATGACTACCCGTATGGATCCGAAGAGGGATTCTGTCTTTATTGAAAACACTCCAATAGACTACCTTGATTTTGCGTCTCCTGTCGTAGGTCTAGGTTCAAAGGTGGGCTTTGATGCTACCAATAAATGGCAGAGTGAAACCAACAGGGAGTGGGGGAAAGGTATATCCATGTCGGATAACATCAAGCATCGTATTGATAACTTGTGGTCTGACCTAGGCATTGACTGACCCGCTAACGGCAAAAATCAGGTTGTCAGGCTACATGTGCCTAAGTATTATCCAAGCCCTTTAATGGAGTTCGCGAAGGGGGCATACCAGTGCAGACAGAGACTATGATAACCAAGCCATTCCAGGTAACCGATATACAACTGCTCGGAGCCAGTGTATACCGGGTTCAACTATCCACTCTGGAGGGGCATCTCCCTGCTTATGCGGCTGGTCAGTACCTGGAAATTGTTTTAGAAAAAAGGATTGCCAGTGCATTTTCTATTGCCTCTGCCCCCGTAATAAACCAGAAAAAGCTGGAGCTTCATATACAGAAACTGCCGGGCAAAAAAAACTCAGCGCAGTTATTTCAAGCCTTGGAAGAAGGGGTTGTTGAAGTAAGAATGCCTTCTGGTCGCTGCCATACAGGCGTGTTGCCTGATAAGCCACTTCTGCTGATAGCAGCAGGTACGGGCTTTGCTCAGATGAAATCGATCATTGAGCACTGTATCAATCAGAAGCACAAGCACCCCGTACACTTATATTGGGGAGTAAGAACTCCGGCGGATTTTTATCTTCCCAACCTGCCTGTTCAATGGTCTGGCAAAGGTATCAACTATCACCCTGTTGTTAGTGATCATCCAAGAGACAGGGAGTGGAGCGGTCGTTTTGGCCTGCTGTATGAAGCTGTTATTGCTGATAAAGCAGTGTTAAGAAATACGGAAGTTTATATCAGCGGTTCTCCAACGATGGTGTACGCAACTGTAGATTCCATGTTAGAAGAAGGCTTTGATATAGTGAACATAAATTCTGATGTATTTGAATATGCCCCTAGATAATAACCTGTCGTTTATACCGTAGTCTTATATGTAAAATGATGACTATTGACGTTCATTAGAAATAAAATAGCGTGGAAAACTTTGCATTGTTGTCTATATTTCATGCTTATGCGATATGCATAACTTCAAGTCACTAAAATCACGGAAACAGGCAAAAATGCAACCATCTGCTATCGAGTACCCAAAAGAGGGTGTAAAGACCAGTCGGGCAAGACAGAAAAACGTACGAATTATATTACAGGCCGCTGAAGATGAATTTGTATCCAGTGGTTATAGGGGAGCTTCTATAAGAGGCATTGCGAACAGAGCAGGCTTACCCAAAGCAAACGTGCATTATTACTTTAACAGTAAGAAGGATCTTTATAGCGCTGTGCTTAAGCATATTATGGGGCTGTGGGAAGTCGTATTTAGCGAGTTAAGTGTTGAGGATAATCCTGCTACAGCTTTTCGATCTTATATTCAGGCCAAAATGGCGTACTGTCAGGCACATTCTAATGCCTCTCAAATTTTTAGCAGTGAAATTCTTCATGGTGGAGAGTACTTTAAAGAGTATCTTCATTACCTGACTGACTGGATAAATGCAAAATCAACGGTTATTCATGCATGGATAAAACAGGGTAAGATGGAACCAGTTGAACCCATGCACTTATTACTGACCATCTGGGCGACTACTCAATATTATATTGACTTTCATCTTCAAGTGGCCGCTGTGTTAGGAAAAGATGAGGTTGAAGAAAAGGATCTTACTGCCGCAACCGAGAGCCTGATACAACTCATCATTAAAGGGTGCGGCATCAAAAGCAGTTAATGATGGCGTGTTAAAAATAGCAACACCATTGCTTTTTTATATCAATAGTCCCTGGCAAACCTGACTTAACCAGCCAAAGTGAGACAATGATCAGTTTGAAGGGTAGCTGCATTTCAGAAAATACCAAAAGCTCGTCATACCTTAAAGGCAGGAATCCTCTACGGCAGTGAGTTCCTACCTTCGCAGGTGAGGCTGATACAGTGTTTATTGCAACGACTCTGAGGTAATTTTATGCTGATCTGAGGTGAATAGTGGTTATACTTTACTGCGATCTTGTTAAGTATTTTAAAGCAACAACACATACTTTGCCTGTACCTCTGTCTCTCCTTTTCGGAAGTGGGGTACTGGGAGCCTGTCGGACTTAAGACAATTTCGGCCTAAAATCCAGAATTTCCGATCAATTTGCTTAAATAGGTCAACTATTCGCACAAATTGATCGAAAATTCTGACTCGCCCTACTGAATTTTATGCTCGAAAGCATAAGCCCGACAGGCTCCTGGCAAGCTCACCGTAGACAATGAATCAGAAGATCTTACGAGGGAGCAATGACAGAAACAACTCAACCGCACAAACCTTAAAAGCCGGACCATCCATCTGACACCAACCTTCAACCCGAATTCGGCAGTTGAACGCCGCTTCCTTCTTGAAGCATAGGGCTCCCAGCGAATTAAAAGCAATCAACCACTAAATTCAGTTTCATACTATCACCGTCTTCTACTTCCACTGCTCTGCTGTACCTGATAAACACTCGTCTTGTAAGCATAAAGACAGCTATTTATTTATAAGAAAAATTCACGGCAATTTTTGCTCCTTGAGAGAGTTCAATGCCTTTCACTAACGTGGGGTTCCAGTAGCTGGTAGAGCTTGTACAGTTCTTACCTATCTTTTTTTTATCGACATAGACTGTTTCGCAATAATTTTGTTTTGGGTCCCATTTTCCAGGATTTCCTCCAGCTGACAGTGTAAATGTGTATGTATTGCCACTTTCTGAAGACCAACCAACTGAGCCACTGGGTATTTGAGGGAGATTATTATTAAAATTATTCACAAGTACGTTTGTATTTACGACTCTCCCTTGTCCATCTTTTTGTATTTCAAATGTACCCTCAGCCTTTACATCTCGCTCTAACCGGGTTATACCGGTAGCTTTTACGGTTATTGGTGTTGTTATTCCTGAAGGCGGAGAAGGCTGGCTAAAACTAATGGTAGCTGCTGTCGCTGAAGCGGTGACAGCGATAGTCGCAAATAATAAATTAATCTGACTGTTCATTTGATACACCCTCTGTCCGTATCACTTGATGCAATATGATGCTCTGAATTCAAGTCAAACGCATAGTAAATAACCTTTTCATCCCTTCCGGTTAACGCCGGGAACGCTTCCCTAGCCCGGATATTTCATAAACATGCTCCTGGCCTTGCTTGCTCCTTGCGGCTCTAAGGGCAGTTTATGAAATATCCGGGCTAAAAGCCTTGGCCTGCTGGTTATTACCTGACAACATGCGGCCTTTTTCTCGATACCAATAAAGCCGCCACTGCACAGTCTTCTCACAAAGGAACTGAACTTTTGTATTCTCAAAGGGTAGTTCAGTTACTTGCGGTGGGATTAGTTTTTAAGTGGGCAATGATAGTCGTCCGGTAATAGCCAGCACATGCTTAATTTCTTTTACAATTTTGCCCATGATTACAGCTGATACCCATCGGCCAGTTATCCTTAGCTGAATAACCTTTCATGAGTACACCAGGGCAAAACACCAGGCAGGCATTAGCGTACATCACACTTTGCCAAATACGGAAGTTATTTTAAGACAGATCCATACGATCCGGTGGATGGTAGCTCAACTGATGAATTTCAGTTAGAGTGACTTCCCCCCAATCGACCTGGAATAAGGGAGAAATAAAATGGCCAAACCGTTAATTGTTGTTACAGGCGCCAGTTCCGGTATTGGTGCGGCTATTGCCCGCTCATTCAGCGCACAGGGACACCCCCTGCTGCTACTGGCAAGAAGACTGGACCAACTGGAGGCACTTGATCTACCTGAAACGCTGTGCAGAAAAGTGGATGTGACTGATCGTGCCGCCGTTCTGGATGCCGTGAAAGAAGCAGAGGCGAAATACGGGCCAACTGACTGTCTGGTTAACAACGCAGGTGTCATGCTACTGGGTCAAGCCGCTGAACAGAACCCGGATGAATGGGACCGTATGGTTGATGTGAATATAAAAGGTGTTCTCAATGGCATTCATGCTGTGGTGAAATCCATGCAAAAGCGCAAGGGTGGCACCATCATCAATATCAGCTCCGTGGCAGGAATTAAAGGTTTCCCGAACCATACTGCCTATTGTGGCACCAAGTTTGCCGTACATGGCTTGAGTGAAACACTGCGAGAAGAAGTGGCTGACGATAATGTTCGTGTAATTGTGATAGCCCCGGGTGCTGTTGAAACCGAACTACTGAGTCACACGGCTTCTGATGAAATAAAAGGGGTTTATGAAGACTGGAAAAAGAGTATTGGTGGCGCAATTACGTCTGAAGATATTGCCGCCTGCGTATCCTTTGCTTACCAAGTGCCACAAAATGTATGCGTACGGGAAGTCGTCGTAGCAGCAACTCGTCAGCAGCCCTGAGCCTGTCTATAAGCTTGGTATTGAGGAATGAAAGGCTTGTTTGACATGGGCTTAGCGCTACCGGGAAGGTAGCTATTCTTCAACCTGGAGATCTCCTGAAAGCGGGCTAAGCCTGTGATTTTTTATAATACGTCAAATGACGTATTATAAAAAATCAGCTGCAAACCTTTAACAGTAAGAATGTAAAAATAGCAGACCAAAATACTCAGGGTGTGGGCACTTTTTTTTGTTATAATAACTAATGGTCGTGCAAAAAAATTCTTGTTCATCTTAGCCCGGATATTTCATGAACTCCCATTAGAGCCGCAAGGAGCAAGCAAGGCCAGGAGCATGTTTATGAAATATCCGGGTTAATAAGCTGAACCAACAAAGGCTTCAACATACTGTCGATCATGCCACAAGCACAGCGCCTGCCTGGAAGTAGTCTTAAAAATCGAGCTACTAAAGCGATTTACGAGATAAAAAAACCAGTGTCGTTCATAAGTAAAAAAGCTTGTCTTTAAACCGTCATTCACTAAAAAACATGAAAAATAACAGCTTGATTTACGAGCATTAATGCCTATATACTATCGCATACATGGATAGAGGCAGTATTATTAAAAGCAAAAACAGTTGGCGTGTTGTCTAAACATTGTAGACAAACGGTTGTAATGCTAGTTTTTCTTCGTACAATTGCAACTCTCCCGCACTCACATAGAACTCTGGGTTTTTGCATGCCTTCGTCATGAGGGCATGCAAAAGCTATATTAGCTTATACAGTCAGGACGACAATCTGGTTAGCAGAAATATCTCTGCTACCAGTCTGTCTGTTAGTGAGAAGTGTGTAGAGAGGAATACACAACAAGCGTATGTTTAAGACTAGGCTCCGGGGGTTAAGCACACCATGCAGCTGAAGGTAGGGCTATATTCGGGCCATGACTATCTGCAAAAACCTGCTGTACACAAAGTGGTGTTGACCCAGTTTAGTGTGACGCTGGTTTTGATGCTTCTTTCACTACCCATTAGTTTTAATGCGGCCCTGTCTGCTCTGTTAGGTGGGCTTTGTTGCGCTATTCCCCATGCCTATCTGGTCTGGAGAGCGTTTCGCTTCAGAGGTGCCAGGGCAGCGAAGCAAATTGTAAGCTCTTTCTACCAGGGTGAGATCGGCAAGTTTATCTTAACAGTAGTGGCGTTTGTCCTGGTCTTTACCCTGAACAAGTCGGTTGAACCCTGGGCGCTCTTTGGCGCCTTTTTTATTACCCAATCGACCAACTGGTTGACGCCTCTGTTATTGGCGCAGCGGCAACGTAAACATAGTCATTAATGGATGGTGTACGGAACTAACCATGGCAAGTACTGCTTCTCAATATATTCAGCACCACCTGCAGAATTTGACCTTTGGTCAGCTACCAGCAGGTTACGAACGAGTTGACGCCTATGGTGAACATATAGGCACGCTCACAGAACCCACCTGGACGTTCGCGAAAACCGCGGCAGAAGCCAAAGACATGGGTTTCTGGGCCATTAACGTCGACAGTCTGTTCTGGTCGGTATTGCTTGGGTTGGTGTTTATTTTGCTGTTTCGCTACGTGGCCAAAAAAGCGACATCCGGTACGCCGGGTATGCTGCAAAATGTTATCGAAACCATTGTTGAGTTTGTGGACACCAGTGTCAAAGAATCTTTCCACGGTAAAAACCCGCTGATCGCCCCTCTGGCGCTGACGATCTTTGTCTGGGTATTTTTCATGAACCTGTTGGATCTGCTCCCTGTTGACTGGATTCCAGGGCTGGCAACACTGGCCGGTCTGCCATACATGAAGATCGTACCGTCCACTGACCCTAACATCACCATGAGCATGTCCCTGAGCGTGTTTGGTTTGATGATTTTCTTCTGGCTGAAAGTAAAAGGCCCCAGCGGTATGTTTGCCGATCTGGCCATGCACCCCTTTAACAGTAAGAACCCGGTTCTGAAAGCGATTCTGATTCCAGTCAACCTGCTACTGGAAACTGTTTCTTTGATTGCCAAACCCATCTCTCTGGGGTTACGACTGTTTGGTAACATGTATGCCGGTGAGTTGATCTTTATTCTTATCGCGATGATTGGGTTGGCACAGCTGCCACTACACTTTGGCTGGGCAGTTCTGCATATTCTTGTGATCACTCTACAGGCTTATATTTTCATGGTCCTGACCATTGTTTACATGAGCATGGTTCATGAAGATCACTAGGAGCTGAGCAGGCTCCTGTAGCCTTGTAACGTTTAATTTTTAAAAGATTTTAATTTCACAACATCACACGACACAATCGTCGGGAGGAAATATGGAACTGGTAGTTGGTCTGACTGTAATTAGTGTAGCAATCATGCTGGGGCTGGCAGCGCTGGCAACAGCTCTGGGCTTCAGTATGCTTGGCGGTAAATTCCTGGAAGGTGTTGCTCGTCAGCCTGAAACTGCGCCAATACTGCAAACCAAAATGTTCATTATCGCAGGACTGCTTGACGCGATTCCTATGATCACAGTAGGTATTGCTCTGTTCTTTACCTTCGCTAACCCTTTTGTGGCTCTGGTGGGCTAAAGCCGACGTTGATGCCCGGCCATGCCCGCACTGGGAACTACGGACACATTCAGCGTCCGTAGTAGCACTCAAATCAGGCACGAGCCAGCTCTTTCGAGTGAACGACATTAACCGAAGCAAGAGGTATTGACGTGAATATCAATGCAACTCTGATCGGTCAGACTATTGCCTTCGCATTCTTTGTGTGGTTCTGCATGAAGTATGTATGGCCACCGCTGATGCAGGTGCTGAACGATCGTCAGAAAAAAATTGCCGATGGCATTGCGGCGGCTAAAAGAGCCGAGCAGGATCTGGCACTGGCTCGCGATAAATCAACAGCGAAATTGCGTGAAGCCCGAGAACAGGCTCAGATAATTATTGATCAGGCAAACAAGCGCGCAACGCAGATTGTCGATGAAGCCAAACAACAGGCACGGGTTGAAGGCGATCGCCTGAAAGCCGCCGCTGAAGCTGAAATTGAGCGGGAAGCGAGCCTTGCCCGCCAGGCCCTGAGAAATCAGGTTGCTGCCTTGGCTGTTGTTGGCGCTGAAAGAATTCTGGGCGAGCAGGTAGACCAGGCGGCGAACAGCAAGCTGGTCGACGATCTGGCTGCTCAACTTTAAGGAGAGGTTTCATGGAATTGACCACATGTGCCCGTCCTTATGCGCGAGCCGCCTTTGAGCATGCCAGGGGGGCGGGACAACTGTCTCAGTGGTCCAAGATGCTTTCCTTGTGTGCCGGCGTTGTGCGCTTTGACAACGTTGTGAGTTTATTAAGCAATCCGTCGCTGACTGGAAAGAAACAGGCACAAACCTTCCTTGAGTTATGTCAGGGGAGTTTAAGCAATGATGTTGAAAACTTCATTCATGTTTTGTCCGAGAATAAACGGTTAGAACTGCTGCCAGTTATTGACACGCTGTTTAATGAATTAAAAGCAGAAGAAGAACGCTCGCAGGATGTGAGCGTCACCACAGCCTTTCCTTTGTCGTCTGAACAACGGGATACACTTGCGAAGAAAATCGAGGTTCGCCTTGGTCGCAGTGTTGCCCTCAATATCCAGATCGACAAAAGCCTGATTGGTGGCGTTATTATCAAGGCGGGTGATCTGGTCATAGATGGTAGCCTTCGTGCCCGGCTGACAAAGCTGGCCGATGCGATGGTTTCCTGAGTCACAAATAGCCATGAGTCCAAAATACAGCACTAACGTACGTTTCTTTATGAGTAAAACAGGCTGTTTTTGGGCGTAAATTCGGCAGGTAAGCTATGCAGCAACTGAATCCTTCTGAGATCAGCGACATTATCAAGAGCCGTATTGAGCAGCTTGATGTGTCCAGTGAAGCCCAAAATGAGGGCACCATCGTCAGTGTGACTGACGGTATCGTTCGTATCCACGGTCTGGCCGACGTTATGTACGGGGAAATGATCCAGTTCCCAGGCGGTGTATACGGAATGGCGTTGAACCTGGAGCAAGACTCTGTAGGCGCCGTAGTATTGGGTGATTACAGCCACCTGGCTGAAGGCCAGAAAGTCCAGTGCACAGGCCGAATCCTGGAAGTGCCAACCGGCCCTGAGCTGATGGGGCGTGTGGTAGACGCGCTGGGTAACCCCATTGATGGGCAAGGCCCGGTTAAAACCAAGCAAACATCACCTATTGAAAAGGTAGCACCGGGTGTTATTGCTCGTCAGTCTGTTGATGAGCCTGTTCAGACCGGTTATAAGTCTGTTGATGCCATGGTGCCTATCGGTCGTGGTCAGCGTGAGCTGATTATCGGTGACCGACAGACCGGTAAAACAGCGTTGGCTATTGATGCCATCATCAACCAGAAAGGTTCTGGCATTAAGTGTATTTACGTCGCTATTGGACAGAAACAGTCGTCTATTGCCAACGTAGTGCGCAAGCTGAAAGAGCATGACGCGATGGATCACACCATCATCGTAGCAGCCGGTGCCTCTGACCCTGCGGCAATGCAGTTCCTGGCACCGTTTGCCGGTTGTACCATGGGTGAATACTTCCGTGACCGTGGTGAAGATGCCCTGATCATCTATGATGACCTGACTAAACAAGCATGGGCATACCGCCAGATTTCTCTGCTGCTGCGTCGTCCACCGGGGCGTGAAGCGTACCCGGGTGACGTCTTCTATCTGCACTCCCGTCTGCTGGAGCGTGCCGCACGCGTTAACGCAGAGCATGTTGAAGCCCTGACCCAGGGTGAAGTGAAAGGTAAGACCGGTTCTCTGACCGCGCTGCCTATCATCGAGACCCAGGCGGGTGACGTCTCTGCGTTCGTACCCACCAACGTCATCTCTATTACTGACGGTCAGATCTTTCTGGAAACCGATCTGTTTAACGCCGGTATCCGTCCCGCGATGAACGCCGGTGTGTCTGTATCCCGTGTCGGTGGTGCGGCACAGACCAAAATCATCAAGAAGCTCGGCGGTGGTATTCGTCTGGCACTGGCTCAGTACCGTGAGCTGCAGGCGTTTGCCCAGTTTGCTTCTGACCTGGATGAGGCTACCCGTAAGCAGCTTGAGCATGGTCAGCGTGTGACCGAGCTGATGAAACAAAAGCAGTACGCGCCCATGTCCGTTGCTGAAATGGGGCTGGTGATTTTCGCTGCTGAGAAAGGTTTTCTCAATGATGTGGAACTCAAGAAAGTCAGTGCTTTTGAAGCCGCGCTGCTGAGCTTTGCCAACGCTGAATACAAAGAGCTGATGGCAACTGTCAATGAATCCGGCGACTACAACGGTGACATTGAAGCCGGCCTCAAGGAGCTGATTGAAAAATTCAAGGCCACCCAGAGCTGGTAATTTCAGTGGGCACATTGCAGTGAACGCATAGCACTTGTGCTTCACTGCAACGGCACACTGTCAATAAAAGCCGGCTATATGCAGGCTTGAGGGCAGAAAATGGCAGGCGCAAAAGAGATACGGACGCAGATATCGTCCATTAAGAGTACGCAGAAAATTACCAGCGCTATGGAAATGGTAGCGGCGAGTAAAATGCGTAAGGCTCAGGACCGGATGGAAACCAGCCGTCCTTATGCCGAGCGTATTCGCCAGGTAGTGGGACACGTCGCCCACGCCAATGCTGAGTACAAACATGCTTTTATGACACAGCGTGAGGTGAAGCGTGTTGGCTTCATTGTTGTGTCTACTGACCGTGGTTTATGTGGTGGTCTGAACACCAATCTGTTCAAGAAAACTGTGGACAGCATGTCGAGGTGGCGTGACAAAGGTATTGAGATTGAGCTCAGCCTGATTGGTAGCAAAGCGGTTTCATTTTTTAAAAGTTTTGGTGGTAACGTTGTCGGCGCCATGACCGCCATTGGTGATACGCCTGAAGTTGCTGACCTGATTGGCGGGATCAAAGTCATGCTGGACAAGTACGAAGCCGGTGAAATCGACCGGTTGTATGTTGTCTATAACCAATTTGTAAACACCATGACGCAAAAGCCAGATGTACAGCAATTGTTGCCACTGGTACCTGACGAAGACAAATCGTTGAGAAGACCCTGGGACTACCTCTACGAACCCGATGCCAAGCAACTGCTCGATGGCCTGTTGGTTCGTTATATCGAAACCCAGGTATATCAGGCTGTTGTTGAAAACAACGCCTGTGAGCAGGCCGCACGAATGGTTGCTATGAAAAGTGCCACCGATAATGCCGGCAACCTGATTGATGATCTTCAGTTGGTCTACAACAAGGCCCGTCAGGCTGCGATTACGCAGGAACTTTCTGAAATCGTCAGTGGTGCAGCGGCCGTTTAAGTCGGCTCTGGGCTTGGGCAGTGTCATGACGAACCGCAGGTTTGTGACACGCTCAACGCCAAAAAAACTAAGGGAGAGGATAGGCAAGGCTATGAGTAGCGGTCGTATTGTACAAATTATCGGCGCCGTCATCGACGTCGAATTCCCACGGGACAGCGTTCCCAAAGTATACGACGCATTGCGCGTTGAAGAAAAAAATCTGGTACTGGAAGTTCAGCAGCAGTTGGGTGATGGTATCGTGCGTGCCATTGCCATGGGTTCCACTGAAGGTGTCGCTCGTGGTCTGAAGGTTGATAATACTGGCCAGCCCATTCAGGTACCTGTGGGTACTAAGACTCTGGGTCGTATTATGGACGTTCTGGGTAACCCCATTGATGAACAAGGTCCAATCGGTGAACAGGAGCGCGCCTCTATCCACCGTAAGTCACCGAGCTATGCGGAGCAGTCTGCCAGTGACGAGCTGCTGGAAACAGGTATCAAGGTTATCGACCTGGTAGCACCTTTTGCGAAAGGTGGTAAGGTTGGTCTGTTTGGTGGTGCCGGTGTGGGTAAAACCGTTAATATGATGGAGCTGATCCGTAATATCGCCATCGAACACTCCGGCTTCTCCGTGTTTGCCGGTGTCGGCGAGCGGACCCGTGAAGGTAACGACTTTTACCACGAAATGTCCGAGTCCAACGTACTGGATAAGGTAGCGCTGGTTTATGGTCAAATGAACGAGCCACCAGGAAACCGTCTGCGTGTGGCACTAACGGGCCTGACCATCGCGGAGAAGTTCCGTGACGAAGGTCGTGACGTGCTGTTGTTCATTGACAACATCTACCGTTACACCCTGGCAGGTACCGAAGTATCCGCGCTGCTGGGCCGTATGCCTTCTGCGGTAGGTTATCAGCCAACACTGGCGGAAGAAATGGGCGTTCTGCAAGAACGCATTACCTCCACCAGGAAAGGCTCCATTACCTCTATCCAGGCCGTTTACGTGCCTGCTGATGACTTGACTGATCCGTCCCCGGCCACCACGTTCTCGCACCTGGACGCCACTGTGGTACTGAGCCGTGATATCGCTTCCAAAGGTATTTACCCGGCGATTGACCCGCTGGATTCCACCTCTCGTCAGCTCGACCCACTGGTTATCGGCCAGCAACATTATGACGTGGCCCGTGGTGTTCAAACGGTATTGCAGCGCTATAAAGAGCTAAAGGATATCATCGCGATTCTGGGTATGGACGAGCTGTCTGAAGAAGACAAGCAGACTGTAAACCGTGCGCGTAAGATTGAGCGCTTCCTGTCTCAACCTTTCTTCGTGGCCGAAGTCTTTACCGGCGCGCCTGGTAAGTACGTATCTTTGAAAGATACGATTCGTGGCTTCAAGGGTATTCTGGACGGTGAGTTTGACGGCTTGCCAGAGCAGGCTTTCTACATGGTTGGCTCCATTGAAGAGGCTGTGGAAAAAGCTAAAACCCTGTAATCATCCAAGGTCGGTTGCAGGGCGTTCAGTAGAAATACTTTGTCGTTTATACCGATGCCCTGCAAGCCACTGAACAGTGGATAAGGAGTCAACAACATTATGGCAATGACTGTACATTGTGACATCGTCAGTGCTGAGAAAGAGATTTTCAGCGGGCTGGTAGAGCTGGTGGTGGCTACCGGCAGTCTGGGTGACCTGGGTATTGCCTTTGGTCACGCGCCACTGCTGACAGAGCTGGTACCTGGCCCTATTCGCTTGATTCTTCAGGGGGGTACTGAGGAAGTGTATTACATTTCCGGTGGCTTTCTGGAGGTGCAACCCAATCAAATCAAGGTACTGGCCGATACTGCCCTTCGCGCGGAAGATATGAACGAAGCAGCAGCAAAAGAAGCCAAGAAAAAGGCTGAAGAAGCGCTGACCAATCAAAGCAGCGAGTTTAACTACTCCCGTGCGGCGATACAGCTGGCTGAAGCGGATGCACAGCTTAGAACGCTGCATGCGATACGTAAGAAATTCGGCAAATAAAAAAACGCGCTACGGCGCGTTTTTTCTACCTTTCTGTACAGCTATGAACATCATTATCAGCGTTTCATCCGTGAGTGGCTAAATCAATGGTGCCCGAATCATCAACTCGCAGTCAGGAATAGGAAAAATGAGGAAATATAGGGAAATATAAGAAATATAGGACACCCAAGGAAATATAGGAAATATAGGACACCCATACTTTTAACCCCACAAGAGCGAAGGATAAATTTATGGGTGTCTTTTAATTCGATGCTTTAATTCGATGATGGGTGTCCTTTAATTCGTTCCCCATTGAGTTACAGGAGACTCCTTTGTCTTTTGTAACTCGATAGGGAGGTGCAAAAGTCATTATTTCGTCGCTGCTCTTTAATAGATAGCAGGAGTCCATCATGAGCATTAAGTCTGTCTTAGGCGCTGGAAAGTTCATGGTAACCAAACCGGTTGTTTTTATTACTGGGGTCTTGACCTTATTCATCATGGCTAACGCTTATAGCCTGGATGAAAACCTTTATATTGATAATCTGATACCCTCCTCAGGTAACCCACATTACTCGAAAAGTGGCTATACACTTAAACCCAGTGGCCACGGGTACTGCATGTACGGCGTGTATAATCCAGGTTCATGCATTATCCTTTCTGGACCCAAGGAGTGTCATGTTGCCATACATTATGCTTCTTCACTCAAGCACGGGTGTGTATTTAAGCCCAGCTACCAGGATTTTAACATTATCAACAATGATACAGGCAAAATCGTCGCTTCGCTTCAATGGTACATATACGGCTGGAAGCCGTATATAAGAAGGCTCAAGGATTCTGAAAATATTATTGCAGATGTAACGGGTAAATCTCTTTGGTATTCGGTGAAAAACAAACTGAATATCTATTGTTACAGACGGTAAAATGCTATTTTTTCACAGGAAATATAGGGAAATATAGGACATCCATACTTTTAACCTTATAAGAGCCAAGGATGATAAATTTATGGGTGTCCTTTAATCCTTTTAATCCCTATATTTCCCAGGGGATCGCAAAGCCTGACTCGAATCAAAAGGCGATTTGGTGGAGATTGCTTGATTTGGCCATGTTTCAAACAGGTTTTGACCACTACAAGAACCTACTCCCAGAACAGTTTAGGGACTTTACGTTTTTTAGGTTCTGCTAATACATCTTCAAAGATCTTTGCTACGGGATAAAAATCGGGATTTTCAGTGCAAAATTTAATGACATCGTATAAAACCCTGTAATAAATACCATTAACTTTATCGCTAGTGCTCATGAGAAAACCCCATAAGCCAGCCATCTTTTCTACACTATTTTGACTAGAATCAGGAAATTCAGGCAGCTTTGATATTGAATAATATTCATTATGATCAGTTGCATATGAATCAACAGCAAGTTTAAACATTGCAACAAATTTATCAACTATTTCACTGCCAGAATAATAAAATGCACTTGCCCACTTATATCTTAATAACTCAGTTTTTTTATTATATCCTTCACTTAATATAGTATGTCCTTTTGTACTAAACATACTCGTCGAATAACGAGTTCCAAAAACATATTCGTTTTCTTGATTGAGAAAGTATGCAAGTTTTCTTTTTGTTTCTTCCAACTCACTTGTCTTGTATACAAGTTTTTGAACACAATATCTGTCAAGCTGTTTATTGATCAAAAAGTTAGGAGAATCAAGAAAAAGGTGCCCAGCAGCAGTTAAGTTGTTATGTTTAACCCTATCAAAAAATCTTTTTAATATGTTATCAGCCTTTACTTCATTGTTAAGACAATGTAATTTCTGTACAAGAAAAGAAGTAATAAACGCTGGTCTTTGTGAATTCAGCAAGTTAATTAATTTAATTTCTTCCGTTTCTTCTTTTTCTTCTGTTTCTTCCATTTCTTCCGTTTCTTCTGTTTCTTCCAAGATCGCGGCTACCACTTGTTCATAGTACCAGCTCGCCAAGGTGCCTGTCTGTGATTGATCTCTCCAAGGAAACGAATGAAACCATACAGTATCAGTATGTGTAGGAAGATCAAGGATAAAAAGAGCTTGCTCAATCGTTAAAAGTTGTTCTACATTTTCTTCAGATCGTAGTACATTATATTGTCCTACGGGAAATACGGTCCAGTTGCTAAAAAAGTGTTTAAGGTAGTTCTCTAAAGCATTTAAAATAAATAATATATTATTATGGGCAACTTCAACCATTTTCAAATACTCATTGTGTTGAGGATTTACATCAAAACTACCTCTACTAGATCTCAACATATTATCGGTTTTAAAGGATGCACAAAATTCATATGCTACATATAGCATTGCATAAAAGCGCATGTCAGGCATTATTTGGTCTGATTTTTTTGAAAGATTTCGGGTAAAACTGAAAAGAAAAGAATTTATGTTTGTTTTTTCTTGTTTCGTTTCATTTAACTCATTAATCAACCATACAGAAAAAAGAGGTACTATAGCTTCTGGCATTATTTCTGAGTTAACCCCTATGATATTTTGTAACCATGACAGCTTCTTTATTTTACTTATTGATGGTTCTTTTTTTACCTCTAGTTCTAATCGACTTATATTATCTTTTGTTTCTTTGGGAATATGCATGGTCGGCTTGAAGTGGACATTATGATGGGCTGCCGCATAAAATCTAACAAGGATTGGTAAAAGTATCTTTAATGTGTCAGGGTGAAGCCAGAAGCCAGTGGCTTTTTCTTCTGGGAATAGGAGAGTAAACATATCTTTATCAATATAACCATTATATACCTCCATTTGATTCATAAAAAAATTTTCGAGTATAGATTCTTTTGTAGGGCGTAGTATCTTTCTTTCGCTTTCATCTGGCAACATTGCGTTGACTGGCACACTAAACACGATGTAAACAAATGACAGAGCAACGACTATTGTTCGTAGGTTAGACATAAAGTACCACTAAAAATCACTACTAATCAGACCATCAATGCAGATAGTAAACTACTGATTTTAGGAGAAACACCATGCTGCATAACCAAGATGATACGTTTTTATGAATTGGCATTTAAATATAAAAAACTAAATCAGTGACACCACTTTAGACCTATCTCTATGAAATGCCAATATGCAGGGCCAGCAATTCCATAAAGTTTAATTAATCACTGATAACCCCCCGGCTATGCCGGGGAGACTCTCATAGGTTTAACCGTAGCGGCAATAACTACCCTTCAGTTTCTGACCAAGAAAATTGAACAAGGAAATATAGGGAAATATAGTGGGAAATATAGGACATCCATACTTTTAACCCTATAAGAGCCAAGGATAAATTTGTGGGTGTCCTTTAAACCCCCTTAAACCCCTCCTTTACCAATCAGGGTTGAGGTCGGTAACGGCCTCTTCTACTCGAACAAACACCGCCTTTGAAAATACTATTCCTCAAGCGTATCAAACATGGCCTTGAGTGCTGCTGCTTCTTTATTGGGTAAAACCTCAAATAAAAAGGCTGTGAAGCTACCAGCGCCTGTAGCCTTGTATTTTTTCCAAAAATCCTCAATATTAAACCATAAAAACGCACGTAATAATGTTTTATCAACTATAGCTCCAGATATAAATGAAGACCATCTTTCTTTCTTTATAATATGTTTTTCGTCTAAAAGTGTCTTCATAACAACCATGACAATCAAATCTAAATAGATGGTGTTTTTAATTTGTGTCTTAAAACTAAGATCAGAGGATGACACAAGATAAATTTCCCTCTTGCCATTTGTTTCACCACTGACTGCCTTATATAGCTCATAAAGAGGGGTATTCTTTGGAAATATAACTACTACCTTCTGTTTACCGAACCTATAGTCTTCAAAAAATACCTCAATCGTTGAAGCATCCAGACCCAATTTTTGTAAAGCTACCTGATAGGTGTTCTCTATATCTAATTTTAGTTGGTCAAAGTTTGGCTCAATAGAAAGTTTTAAAGGGCTAAGAATAGGTTTATCAATAGAAATTTTTATAGCGCTAGAAAAAGGGCCGTCAATAGAAAGTTTTATAAAATCAGGAGAAGGCTCAATCTCACATGAGGTGCCACCTGCTTCATCCGTATTGACTAAGAGAGTATTTTCAGACAGCAAGCTGTCAATATCCTCCTTCCTTTCTCCTTCAATAGAAAAGAAATCTATTATTGATGCTGGACTTACTCTATAACGGGTTCCCTCTCCCTCGTAAAAACCATATCTTTCGACCATGTCTGGAATTAACCTAGAAAAGTTTAGCTCTGTTTTTGTTGATACGTTAGTTACAAAATAATCTGAGTCTGCATAAGTTCCATCACCAAAAGGAGATCCCTGAGCTCCCCTAAAACTTTCCATGATTACTCTGTAAACTGTTCCATCTACATGCTCTATTTCTATATCTACCCCTTTACAATTAATAACCTTTACATCCCTTTTAAAAGGAGGGTATGCATTTTCTAATACAATATCTTTGCCAGTCTCATGAAGAGGATTATTTGAATATTCACGACAAATAGAAATAATTGCCTTTAGCACATTTGCCAGATCCTGATGAATTAACCTGGCCTCTGAAACCGTTTTTTTATCTAAATCTAAAACCGCTTGCAAAGATTCTGTTTGCCCTAAAAACCCTTCTATACTGATGCCGCCCGGCCTCATTGTTTCTTCCAGGTTTCTAAAAGAATATTGTGACGGTTCCCTTGGTGTTGTTGATATTGGTGCTGGTGTTGTTGGTGTTGGTGTTGGATTGCTCACTTAAAGCTCCAGTATCTGTAGTAGTTAAGATTTAACCTGACAATTACCGATTTTTTAGCGGCCTCTGTCAGATAAAATCTAGCCTATAAAATTTTTCCTTCCAGATTTTTCTCCAGCCACCGGATTTTCTTTCTGATTAATACAGTTCAAGCTCTTCCAACGGGGGTCACTGAATCCATAATATTCGCCCACAACCGCTCCCATCGGCCTCTTGTTTGAGTAAGAGCCCTCAAGGCTAATAGCAACAGACGACACAGGTACATCAAATTCAGGGAGGTCGTACCCGCTATCTTCATAGGTTTCAGCAAGCGCGCCAACATCATCCGATAACCGTTT
>NZ_JAVLSP010000159.1:0-4407 GCF_031528575.1 Candidatus Sororendozoicomonas aggregata | reverse complement strand
CTGTGTGCGTAGCTGGGAGTGTCCTGAATGTGATACTAAGCATGATCGTGATACCAATGCTGCGTTAAATATTAAAGCTGCTGGGCAAGCAGTCTTAGCTTGCGGAGCTTGAGTAAGGCCAACGGAGCCAGTCTCTTGAGGCGTCGAGCTATGAAACAGGAAGCCTGTTAGGTGACTAATAGGAATCCCCGTCGTTTACGGCAGGGAGGATGTCAATAGAAGGATTATTTTACCTTGTTCAACAGGAACTGAACCAACATAGGCACAGGACGTCCTGAGGCGCCTTTGTTTTTACCGGAGGTCCAGGCAGTGCCGGCGATATCCAGGTGTGCCCAAGGGTAGCTTTCCGTGAAGCGAGACAGGAAGCATCCCGCCGTTATTGTGCCACCGGAGCGTCCACCAATATTGGCCATATCGGCAAAGTTGCTGTCCAGCTGTTGTTGGTACTCTTCTCCCATGGGCAGTTGCCAGGCTTTGTCTGAGGCTTCTTTTGAAGCGATTAACAATGCGCTTGTCAGCTCATCATTGTTACTGAGAAGACCAGTAGTGTGGTGACCAAGGGCGATAACACAGGCACCGGTCAAGGTGGCAACATCAATGACAGCTTCAGGTTTATAGCGTTCAGCGTAGGTCAGCGCGTCGCACAGTACCAGACGGCCTTCGGCATCGGTGTTGAGGATTTCAATGGTTTTACCGGACATGGAGGTGACAATATCGCCAGGTCGAGAAGCCTGGCTACCAGGCATATTCTCAGCAGCTGCTACCATGCCTACCACGTTCAATGGCAGATCCATCTCAATAATCGTGTTCATTACCCCGAAAATACTGGCAGCACCACACATATCAAATTTCATTTCATCCATACCAGCACCTGGCTTCAGAGAAATCCCGCCGCTGTCAAAGGTAATGCCTTTACCAAGGAGAACCAGCGGTTGTTCATTTTTTTTACCGTTTTTAAACTCCATTAAAATTAACTTGGCTTCCTGAGCGGAGCCTTTGCTGACAGACAGCAATGAGTGCATGCCCAGGTCAGCCATTTGCTTCTCACCCAGCACTTTGGTGGTCAGTTTGTTATGCTGTTTTGCCAGTGCCTTGGCTTCATTGGCAAGATAGGTGGGGTGACAAATATTACCCGGTAAGTTGCCGAGGGTTCGGGCAACGTTACGACCCTTGGCGATAGCACAACCTTGCGCAACGGATGCCTTAACGGCATTGGCGGTTTTTCGTGCGGTGAGCAGGATGGCTTTCTTAAGGGCAGGCGCGGATTCTTTGGATGCGTCGCTTTTGAAAGTGTCAAAGCAATAGAGCTGGTGCTCAACGATTTCGGCGAACTGACGGGCGACCCAGGCCGTGTTTTTGTCTGCTACTACCAGTTCATCAATAGCAACAGATACCTCTTTCAGGTTAGCGGCATTGACTGCTTTGATGATATTTGTCACCAGTTTTTTGTATTCAGCCTCTGACATGGGTTTGTCAACATCGCCGGCGGTGGCGAGTAGTAATCGCTCACAGCTTGCTTCCGGTACATGGTGTAATAACAGGGTTTCACCTGCTTTACACGATAGGTCACCACCTTTAATGAGCTCGGTAAGCAAGCCGCTGGTGATGGTATCAATGGACTGGGCGGTAGAAAGTAAACCAGATTTTTGAATGCCTATGACAAGGCAGGGTGTTTTTTGCTTGTCGGCAGTAACACTTTTTACAACGAATTCCATGCTTTCTCCAAGGGGGACAATCTGTTCGGATTGAGTGATAATACAAGATTCAGACGATGAGTGTATGCATGCCTGGCTAAGAGACTGACTATCACCAGTGCCTGTTGCAAAGAGGCTGTCTGGGTCTGTTCGGTGTCCCCGGGGCTTGAATACAAAGGCAGAATCCATGCATATTACATGTAAGTCGCTATTTCACCAGAGCCGGGCGCAGATGTGAATGTTTTTCGTGCGCTTAGTCATTGATTTTCATTTTTTTTCGGATGGCGCTGATAGAATGCCCCTGATTATCTTTAAATACCTGCTCCGGCAAACCATACAGGTGATGCTTGCTGTCTCCTCCGTGGTGGTGCTGATCCTCATGAGTGGCCGTTTTGTTAATTATCTCAGCCAGGCGGCCAGTGGCACATTGCGTGCGGATTTTCTATTGGCAATTATGGCGTACCGTATGCCTGAGTTTTTGGTAATGATTTTGCCCCTGGGTTTGTTGCTGGGCATTATTCTGGGGTATGGGCGCATGTATGTTGATCAAGAAATGAGTGTGCTCAATGCCTGCGGTATAAGTCAGAACCAGTTACTAACGATGACGATGATACCTGGTCTTCTGGTGATGGTGGTGTTGGCGGTATTGAGTTTCTTCGTGGTGCCGGTGGGTATTCAAAAAGTGGAGCGTATTCTGGCCACCCAGGATTCACTGACAGAGTTTGATACGCTGGTGCCGGGGCGTTTTCAACTGCTCGGTAATGGTGAGCGTGCCACGTATACAGAATCCCTGAGCAATGACAAGCAAACCATGAATAACGTTTTTATTGCGCAACGCAGCAGTGAGCAGGGGTTGTCAGGTGGTATTACCTTGGTACTGGCCGATCATGCGAGAATGACAAAGCGGGAAGAAGGTGTGCGTTATTTAATGCTACACGACGGTGTGCGTTATGACATGACTCCGGGTAGTCTGGAAACCCGTGTGATTGATTATGCTACCTACGGGTTGTTGATGCCTGAGAGCCAGGTGAAAGAAGATATCAGTGAAGAAAAAGCGTTACCGACCTCAGTGCTGCTCTCCTCCCATAAGCCAGGGCATATTGCCGAGCTGCAATGGCGCCTGTCCTTGCCACTGAGTATTCCTATCGTTATTTTACTGGGGATTCCCATGGCCCGCGTCAACCCAAGACAGGGGCGTTATGCCAAGCTGTTACCCACGATGCTGATCTACCTGTTTTATATTATGTTGCTGATTACGTTTCGCGGGGCGATTGGTGATGGTCAGCTCCCTCCCTGGCCGGGAATGTGGTGGGTAAATGCTGCTTTTTTAGTGTTGGCTGTCTCATTGTATTGTTATGAGCCGGTGAAATTGTCTTTGGCGCGCAGGAGGGCGGCTGGTGCGTAAACTGGACCGATATATTGCCAGAAATGTGTTAGGTGCCATGCTGGTGGTGATGGTTGGCCTGGTGCTGCTGGAGTCCCTGTTTGCCTTTCTGGCACAGTTGGAGGATCTTCGTGCAAGTTACGGTGTAGCTGATGCCCTCCTTTATGTTGTATTGCTGATACCCAAGAAAATGTATGAATTTATTCCTGTGGCCGCGTTGATTGGTTGTCTGGCTGGCCTGGGAAGTATGGCAAGCAATAGTGAGCTGGTCGTTATGCGTGCTGCCGGTGTCTCATTATGGCGAATGGTTGGCGCTGCGATGAGACCTGCGCTGGTGCTGGTATTGATAGGTGTGGTTATTGGGGAATACATCGGGCCCTCCTCAGAGCAAACTGCTGAAACCCGTCGAACGGTTGCCCGCTCTTCGGAAGGAACCTATACAGGGGAAGGGTTCTGGCATCGGGAAGGTAACGAATATATGTACTTCAATGCGGTGGAACCCACCAATGGGATAATCTATGGGGTGAGTTTGTTCCGCTTTGATGACTCGATGCGGTTAACGTCGTCAGCCTACGCCAGGCGAGGGGTTTATCAGGGCGATCATTGGTTACTTGAAGACTTGAAGCGAAGCTATTTTATCGACGGTCGGTTTGAAACGGTGGAAAAAAAGGTTGAGCGTTGGGATACCAATCTGACCACTACCTTACTGAAAGTGGTGCTGGTAAAACCAGAAGGTTTGTCCATATCGGGGTTGATCACCTATATCCGTTACCTCAGACACCAGGGGTTGGAGACAGGCGAGTATGATTTGGCTCTGTGGACAAAAGTCTTGCAGCCGTTGACGATTTTTTCATTGATGCTCGTGGGTATTGCTTTTGTTTTTGGTCCGTTACGTTCGGTGAGCATGGGACTGCGAATATTTACCGGCGTGATTACCGGTGTTGTATTTATGCTGGTACAAAAATTGCTGGGTCCTTCAAGTCTGGTATTTGGATTTTTCCCCATTTTATCCGTACTGCTCCCAGCGCTGGTGTGTTTGGTGATCGGTGCTGTTTTCCTGAAGCGAGCAGCCTGATACGGTGGCGTTAACGGTGAAAAGAAGGTGTGCCACGACCCCCGGCGGCACAGGGTTTTGTCCGGTTAGGCGCAGGGTTGATTCTTTAAAGGGACTATCAGCCGGGTCTGACGGATCATAGGAACCTGTCGGACTTCTGCTTTCGAGCATAAAATTCAGAAGCGGTCTTAAAAGTCTGCCCGTAGCGAGGACTGCGAGAAATGGAGGATAAAAAGTCGCTTTTGTGAGGAGAATAGCGGGACTATTTGACGAAC
>NZ_JAVLSP010000158.1:0-4491 GCF_031528575.1 Candidatus Sororendozoicomonas aggregata | reverse complement strand
GAGGATAATAGTGGGGCTATTTGACGAAGAAGCAGGAATTTTTAGACCAATTTATCGCAACCGCAGTAGGGTAGTCTATTCTCGGACAGGCTCCTAGCGTAGTTAGAATGAATTATTGGTACAACGCCAGAGACTAAGAAGAGCCTGAATTCTCACCCCCCCTAAGATCAAGAGGCACTCACTACAATGATGAATAAGCTATTTGCGCCATTGGCTGCTCTGCTGACAGGATGCACTTCACTATCTTACAGTAACAACCTCCTTGAACCTGCCGGATTTTCTGATTTAAAAGGCTGGGATAATCAGCACATCGTAGAAGCCCGTTCGGCTATAAACAACAGCTGTCAGAAGCTGGACAGGAAAAATTATTCAGCTAACTTGCCTTTGGGCAGCTATTCGAAGTGGCAAAAGGTGTGTCAGCAGCTAGCCCGTGTTGATGATTCTCAGTTAACATCTTTCTTTGAAAAGCATTTTAATGTTGTGCAAATTGCCCCCGATAAGGCGGGGTTGTTTACTGGCTATTTCTCCCCCGTGTATGAAGGGCGACGGCACAAAGAACCGGGATTTGAAACACCGTTACTCAAGCTGCCTGATGGCGATCTGCGCAATAAGAGCCGGGCAGAGATTGCGCAATATATTGACTCTGGCAAGGTGTCAGCCGATCAGGTACTGGTCTGGCTAAAAAGTCCTGTGGACAGGTTTTTTCTGCAAATCCAGGGCTCGGGAACCATTGAATTAAAAGACGGTTCTCATTTGTATGCAGGTTACGCGGGCAATAATGGCGGTAAATATGTTGCTATTGGTCGAGCGCTAAAAGACAGAGGTGATTTAAAGACTGTCTCCATGGCTACCATCAAGCAGTGGCTTGCTGATAACCCTGAAAAACAACAGTCGTTATTTAATGAAAATCCACGCTATATTTTCTTCAAAGAAACTTCCACCGGCGCTATTACTGCCCAAGGCGTTCCTGCCACAGCTCACCATACACTGGCCGTTGATTCTTCCTTTATCCCCTACGGCTCCCTGCTGTGGGTCGATACAACGCTGACAATAAATCAGAAACCCTACAGGCAGCTTATGGTGGCACAGGATACTGGCAGCGCCATCAAAGGTGTTGCGCGCGGTGATATCTACATGGGAGTGGGTGAGCAGGCGGGAACCCTGGCAGGCGCTCAACAGGCACCAGGCAAACTGTACGCCCTGGTACCCAAATAAAAGTCATTTTTATTGTGTTATAGCAATAATCGTCTTTTCTAAAACGTTGTTCATGCTCTTCTGTGAACAGCCGAACCCATGATAAAAGCTGCCTGTTTTTCGATTTTCCGGGAGCTCGGCGGTGTAACGAAGAAAAGTCCAAGGCAGGCGGCTTTTATCTGCTGTTATCCACTGCTGTACTCTGTTGGCGGTGGTGTACTATCCCGCCCCTGGTGCTTACAAATCTGGGCTGAGAATTCTCCCACACAGGATCAGACTTTTTTCTACAGAAACGACCTTTTCTTTTCCTTTTATGGCGATTATGGCGACCATCACCACACGCAGACTTTTAAGACGGTTTCTTGAATGACACTATTAGCACTATTAGCTATGATGGGTTTTTGTTTACTGTTTTATTCAACTCAAGGTGACCTACTTTTAATGAAACAGTGATTTCTGCAATACCACCTTCATGAATCGAGGCATGCTTGGTCTGTTTGTTGGTAACAGATAGATGTTTATCGACATTATACGTCTTGCAATGTTGATTCCCGGCGATGAAAAGAGAAAGATTTTGTCGATTTTCCACGGTAAAAGAGTAACCACCGCATTTAAGTGTTACCACCATATCAGGACCGTAGACAGCTGTCTGCGACCCCGTCCACCCACCTTCCGCATTTGCGGCTATGGAGTCAGGTGGTTGATAAAACCAATAACCATGCTTGATCTTTTGGTGAGTTATTGTGCAAGTATATTTCGTTTTGTTAAAAGCGTGTACGTACAAAAAGCCTCCTGTTTCATAAGCAAAACCCGGATTGGTAAGAAATAGCATGGAAATGCAGGTTACGATGGCCTGTAATGCTCTGTTCATTCTGGTTCACTCATACAATAAAGTTGTAACCGGTAAAACATCTAATAAGAGACTTTGTAACTATAGTCATTCTATTTTGTAATTCTCATGTTTTTTGCCTGATTGTCATGTCAGAAAAGCATAAAAAGTTACCTGTAATTCCAGTCAATAATCGTCTTTTCTAAAACGTTGTTCATGCTCTTTTGTGTGAACAGTCGAACCCATGATAAAAGCTACCTGTTTTTCGATTTTTCAGGAACCCGGCGGTGTAACGAAGAAAAGTCCAAACGAGGCGGCTTTTATCCACTTTTATTCACTGTTGGCGGTGGTTTACTATCCCGCCGCTGGTACTTACAAATCTGGACTGAGAATTTTTCCACACAGGATCAGACTTTTTCCTACAGAAACGACCTTTTCTTTTCCTTTTATGGCGATTATGGCGACCACCACACGCAGACTTTTAAGACGGTTTCTTGAATGACACTATTAGCACTATTAAGTACATGACCATTTGCGTTTCAAGTTGGTCTACAGGCCTTGCAGGGCCTGCCAGCAAGAAAATATATGTTTTCATTTGGTCATGTACTTACCAAAAAATACCAAAAAAATACCAAAGGTGAATTTCAGTCGTTTGGAAGCAGATCTTCTGTACTTTTTTCAGGGTAATCAAGGGGACGTTCATTCAGAAAAGCCGGGAGATTTTCATGCAAAAGCACACACAAGGCCCACTATAGATGATCATTCAAATACAAACTTCCTGACATCGCATAAAAAATAATAATTTATCTGACCCATCGCCTTAAACTCCAAGTCATAGAGTTCATTATTTAAATCATCTTTATCCGCTAAATACTCACCTAATGTAGGAAAAAATAGATAGACTGTATCTCTGTTCCCTTCAGGTTCATAGCTTCCAAAGACATGAGAATCGCATATTTTTGAATTGAATTTGAATATATACCCAACGCCAAATCCATCAAATTTTAAAAACCTGATAACAGAATGCGGGTGTATACTAGGCCACATACTGCTTGGCGCACTAAGCCCCATCATGGAATAAAGCGCCAGTACGCGCAGTGGGTCTGGTCTGATCATATTAAAGAAACCATCTGCATAATTATTTCTTATTTTAGGAAGTGTTGTCGCAATTTCATAGGGCGGATTATCTGGGTGTAACATTCGGGGAATTCTGTTGGCAACAAGCGCCATTCTGTCTTTGGCAGCTATTGCGTCTTCGGCAGGAATACTGCTTGCAACGTGTTTGTTCGTGATAGTGAGCCAACTCACTGTCGCTAAAGTCTCAAGTGTCTCAAGCAGTGGTTGTGGCGTAAATAGTTCCAATGACAGACCTGGTAGGTATTCAGCACCAAAAGAAGCCGACTTTGCAATGGTCATACATTATACCCAAGGGTTCTGTTGCATCCAGAGCAAAGGGAACGAGAAGGACTCCCCTCTGGATACAATAATTAAACTGCCAGGAAACAGAAAGATTCCAGGTCATGAGTTTCTTCTGTTTTTTTATTTAAGCGTAAGTTGACTTCTATTCAAGGAAACAGTGATATTCGCAATACCCATTATATTCCTGGTTCTGGCATGCTGAAATTGTTTATTTGTTACCTTTACATGTTTATTTACACTATAAGTGCTGTTATTTTGATCACCCCCTTCCATCCAGGAAAAATTTTGTTGATTTCTCACGCTAAAAGAGTAACCACCGCATTCAAATGTTAAAGCCATATCAGGACCACGGTAAGTCTGTTTTCCCTCCCAAAAATCTGATTTATGTGGACCTACTGAACCGGGTGGTTTGTGAGACCAATTACCATGCTTAAGATGAATGCCTGATGATTTACAGGTATAACCGGTAGCGTTATGAAAATTAACCCGCAAATGGCCTGAAGGGAGATTAGTAGGATCAACAGGCTCAGAAGCATAACCAGAATTTAAAAGAAATATCGTGGAAATGAAAACGGCAGTAGTCAATAACACCCTGTTCATACTGATCACCTCATGCAATAAAATTGTAACCACTAAGACATCTGCACAGGCAATAAAAAATAGCTACTCAAATTGCCACCTAACGTATTGTACAGAATAACGTTTGTACCATGCTGTACAGTGATGCCTGGATTCAAGGCATCCAGGAGCCTGTGTGGCTTAAGCCAACATGATTTTCAAGCAAAAAAGATAAGAATCTGCAGACAATTTAACTGTCTTTGCGATGCTTGACCATGGACAATTAACTGGAGGTTTTATAATTGAAACCACTATACTTTGCGGTGTTAATGATTTCTACTCGGTTTTAAAACCATAATAGAATAAAAAATTATCTGTAATTCCAATAAAAAAACTAATTAACTAAAGATGTCGTTTAGTAAAAGCATAAGTCCGGCAGGCTCCTAGGAGGCTGTCCGAGAATAGACTGCCCTACTGCGGTGGCAGCAAAT
>NZ_JAVLSP010000157.1:0-4507 GCF_031528575.1 Candidatus Sororendozoicomonas aggregata | reverse complement strand
AGGCGCATTCTACCGATTCAGTGGTTTCTGTCAACCCGCGTTTTGACGTGGGAGAGAAAATAACCGAAGGCGTGCCGCCCAAGCTGGAGACGCATTATACGCACTCATAATAAAAGTTCAATAGCAAAAAACAAAAAAACCGCTTGCTAGGAGCCTGTCCGAGAGTAGCGCCCGTAGCGAGGATCGCAAGAAATTGAGGATAAAAATTTCTGCTTCTGAGAAGAATGCTAGCGGCTTTTCCATTACTCGTGTGTTTCAGGGGATAATCATGCCAGCATTGAGGCTTTCACTTTCTTCATCGCATTTTTCTCCAGTTGCCTGATGCGTTCAGCCGAAATGCCGTATTCGTCAGCCAGCTCAAGAAGCGTTGCTTTATCGTCCGTCAACCAACGTCTCTCCAAAATATCCCGGCTACGCTGATCGAGAAGTGCTAACGCATTACGCAACTGGCTCATGGAGGATAACGACCAATCTTCCTCTTCCAGCTGTGTTGCAGGATCAGCACGCCGATCCTCTAAATAATGGGAAGGTGCCTGATAAGCATTGTCATCATCGTCGCCGACATAACCATCGAAGGCTGTATCCTGACCAGCCATGCGACTTTCCATTTCTCGCACAACATGCGCCTCAACACCAAGGTCTTTTGCGACAGCATCCACTTCCGAATTATTCAGCCATGCCAACCGTTTTTTTGAGCTACGAAGATTAAAAAACAACTTACGCTGAGCTTTCGTGGTGGCAACCTTAACGATCCGCCAGTTCCGTAGAATAAACTCGTGGATTTCAGCCTTAACCCAGTGAACAGCGAAAGAAATCAGCCTAACCCCCACATCAGGATTAAAACGCTTAACGGCTTTCATCAACCCCACATTGCCTTCCTGAATGAGATCAGACATGGGCAAGCCATAGCCGGAATAACTTTTTGCGATATGTATAACAAACCGCAAGTGCGACATAACTAACTGCCGCGCCGCTTCAAGGTCATTATCAAAGTAAAGGCGTCCAGCCAGTTCACGCTCCTGCTCAACAGTGAGCACAGCAATACGGCTGACACCCTGGATATAGGCATCTAGATTGCCTCCGGGCACTAACATATCAACTGGCTGTAATCCGGTTTCCATAACTGACTCCGACAAAATTCCTGCAACTCTCCTGACTCACAGTGAAGACTAAAAGTTCTTTGTAGTCATTATATTACCAAATATCAATACCACTACCTCAAGGATTTACTTTTTTCACAAAATGGCAAGCTTCAACAGGGTTCGCAATGCTTTAAATGCTTACGGCAACTGGTCATAGCACCTAAAAAACCGAGAACGGCCCCAAACAAAACTAGCCCAAAAAACAGGGAAAATCCAGGCCCCTGCAATTCATATTGGCTACCATAAAGCCCTGTCAGCGCCAAAACTGAAGGCTCTATCACTAAAAGGACGGCCCAGGCAATCACCATCGCCAGAAAAGCACCCATAACACCATAAATAACACCACTGTATAAAAAGGGCAGCATAATAAACCCATCGGTACCGCCAACAAGTTTAACGACCTTGATTTCCTTTTTTCGCGCCTCAATACTGAGTCCTACGGTATTACTAATCGCCAGCCAGATGGTTAACCCTAGTAAAAGCGCCAAAATGACTGTCATCTGCTCCAGTAGATCAGTAATGACCAGTAGCCGCTGTACCCACTTTTTATCGAGCCGAACCTGATCAACGCCTTTTAACCGTTTAAAGCTATCAGCCAGAACCGTTAATTCAGCGTAAGACAAATCATCCGCCATAGTTAATGCCAACACGCCAGGTAACGGGTTTTCTCCCAGTTCAGCCACAATGCCCTGCACCCCCGCCTGTTTCTGAAAGCTTTCCATCCCTTCTTCCGGGGATATATAGGCAACATCTCTCACTGAGGGTTTTCTTGCCAGTTGCGCCCGGATGCTCCCTAACTGCTCCTGCCCAATATCTCTTTTAAGGTAGAGCGCAATTTTAGGATGACCACTCCAGCCCTCGCCCAATTGTTGTATAGTGGTCACCGACAGATAGAAAAGAACAGGCAACACAAACGCCATGGCAATCATCAAACTGCCCATAAAACTGGAAACCGGTGTTTCCCAGAGACGTCTCACCGACTCCATCAACATGTAGCGGTGCAGACTCACCAAATAACCCGGAGACATCACGCCGGGAACCTGCTTTTTAGCCCCCCGACCGCTCTCCTGATGAGAGCGCGCTTCCTTTGAAGTTGACGGCTTCTTTTTCTTATTTCGCCCCCTTTTTTCAGGAAACAAACTCATTCAACCTCCTGATCACTCACCAGACGACCGCCATCGAGCGTAATAATCCGACGGCGCATCTGTGCCACCAATGTCAGATCATGGCTGGCCACCAACACAGTAACCCCCACCTGATTAAACGTTTCAAACAACCGCATAATTTCTTCGGAGAGCTGTGGGTCCAAGTTACCTGTCGGCTCATCAGCCAAAATCAATGCTGGCTTATTGACCACCGCACGAGCAAGCCCGACACGTTGCTGCTGCCCCCCTGAAAGCTCAGGTGGATACGCTTTTTCACGATTAAGCAACCCAACCATATCCAACGCTGCCCGAACACGCCCGACACAGTCCTGATGGGAATGCCCCGCAATCAACAAAGGCAATGCCACATTATTAAAAACGGTTTGCTCAGCAAGCAGCTGGT
This sequence comes from Candidatus Sororendozoicomonas aggregata, assembly GCF_031528575.1. Taxonomy (NCBI): domain Bacteria; kingdom Pseudomonadati; phylum Pseudomonadota; class Gammaproteobacteria; order Oceanospirillales; family Endozoicomonadaceae; genus Candidatus Sororendozoicomonas; species Candidatus Sororendozoicomonas aggregata. Next base: position 1,817 of record NZ_JAVLSP010000157.1, on the reverse strand, counting down.
GATCCTGAAAAACCACCCCAACATTCCGGCGAAAATAAGGTATCTGGTTACGCTTCAAGGATTGCAGGCGATGCCCGCCCACCTGTATCTGCCCCGATGATACCCGTTCCATAAGCATCACCAACTTCATCAAGGTGCTCTTTCCTGCACCTGAATGCCCTGTTAAGAAAGCAAACTCCCCTCGCCGGATATGAAAGCTAAGATCATCAAGACCGGTGTGCCCTCCCGGGTAATGTTTGCATACATTCTCAAAACGGATCATTCAGTACACCGCGACGCTATAATTTACTGGTATCAAAAAGTGCATCTACAAAAAGCTTTGCTTCAAACGCCTGCAAATCGTTAATCTGCTCACCCACCCCCAGATAACGAATAGGCAACCGCATTTGGCGTGACAAGGCAAAGATCACGCCTCCTTTTGCTGTCCCGTCCAATTTGGTCAGCGTCATACCCGTCAGACCAACGGCTTCATTGAACAACTTGCCCTGGCTCAGAGCATTTTGACCAGTTCCTGCATCCAAAACCAGCATCACCTCATGGGGGGCAGAATCATCAAGCTTGCCCAGCACCCTCTTCACTTTCTTGAGTTCTTCCATCAGGTTGTCTTTATTTTGCAGACGACCTGCTGTATCGGCAATCAATACATCAGCACCACGGGCTTTTGCTGCCTCAAAGGCATCGTAGATCACCGACGCACTGTCGGCACCGGTATGCTGGGCAATCACTGGTATGCGGTTGCGCTCACCCCATACCTGCAACTGCTCAACAGCGGCAGCACGAAAAGTATCCCCCGCAGCCAGCATCACAGATTTGCCCTGCTTTTGGAGCTGACAGGCAATTTTACCAATGGTAGTGGTCTTACCAACTCCGTTAACACCAACCACCAGGATGACATAGGGCTTTTTCTGGCTATCAATAACCAACGGTTTATCAGCCGGCTCCAACAAACGAGCCAGCTCTGTCTTTAAGGCCACAATCAATGCATCGGCATCATCAAGCTCTTTATACTGTACCCGGCGGGTCAGGTTTTCCATGATAACATTCGTGGCTTCTACCCCCACATCTGCCACCAGCAACTGAGTCTCGAGTTCTTCTAACAGATCATCATCAATTTCTTTCTTACCAATGAAAAGCTCTGTGACGCCTTCCACCAATACATTGCGAGTTTTATCCAACCCCTTACGCATACGAGAAAAGAAGCTGCTTTTCCCCGGAGGCACCTGAGCTGCCTGTTCCTTAGCGACCTGATTTTTAACGGCCTGATCTTCAGTGACCTGTTCTTTGGCGGACTGATCTTTAACAGCCTGATCTTTAGTGACCTGTTCTTCAGCAGCTTGATCTGTAGTGACCTGTTCTACCTCCGGTTGAGACGCTTCAGCACTATCAGCAACGGCTGTATCACCCTGCTTTTCAAACTTTTTTCGCATACGGGAAAACAAGCCTGACTTTTCTTTGGACTTATTTTCCAGAGAGGGCTGTGACGGTGAATCAACATTCACGTCTACCTTCGCATCGCTAGTATTTTCAGGTTCTTTGTTATCAGTCTGTGTAGCAGGAGGCGTCTCAACGGTCTCGTCAGACTGATCCTGCTCATGACGTTTGCCCCAAGGCCATGGACGCCGCTTGGCGACTTTATCATCATCATTACGAGAGCCGAACATAAACTACTTCATTCAGAAAAATTGGAAAACCCGTTATATACCATTGCATGCAAGCGGGCCAGGAGCCTGTCGGACTTATGCTTTCGAGCATAAAATTCAGTAGGGCGAGTCAGAATTTTCGATCAATTTGTGCGAATAGTTGACCTGTTTAAGCAA
>NZ_JAVLSP010000156.1:0-4559 GCF_031528575.1 Candidatus Sororendozoicomonas aggregata | reverse complement strand
TTTGAGCATAAGTCCGACAGGCTTCCAGGGTAATAAGGGTCATTTGCAGTAGCCTAAACCAAATACTTTCACATGGCATTTAAATTGAGGGCAACAAGGCTGGATATATTTGGTTCCTGTGCACACATCTAAATAGAGGCCACAAGAGAGGGGAGTGCTGCTGGAAGCTGTCGAATAAACAACACCTTTCTTTTCGCTAAAAAACGTCAACGCCGTACTACCATCAAGTGCTGTCAAGCACTGATCCATGGTCTGGCCTGTCTGTTTGCAATAATTGATAGCATTTATCGAAAAAACACCAATGGAATGAGACGTGCTGTACTTTAGCATTTGCTCTACCATCTGGTGTGACGACAAGGATGACAATGAATAAGATGGCAAACTAAAGTAGCTGGTGGCAATGAAGAGAAAAAATACTGAGAACTTCTTCATTTCATACCTCTGCATAACATGAAAGACAGGCAATTTTTGGGAAAGTCAAGTGCGACAACCAGTCAAGCTTGACTCATCATTCGTCTGCCGATAGACTATGAGTTTCTTATACTCGTCAGTGTCAGTATGTAACAACACCAACGAACGCTGTCATTTTAGTAGACAGTCGGTTCTTTTTCCAAGCCAAGGGAATCGGCACTTGAAACAATACCGGCTCAGTCAGAATGAATGGTTATATCTCACTTTTTCAGCTTCGCACGTTGGATGATATAAGGTCGAGTATTGGCAAGACCCCGACTTGCCTCGCCCCCTAAAAAGCTCCAGCCCTCAGATGAGGTAAAATTCAAAAACATAGCTTTAGCAGCCTACTTTTACTCCAATTTAATAAAACAGAGCAGGCGGTAAAGATTCCCCCTGTACGAAACCAGGGCTACAATAATCAATCATCTCAATAACTTGCAAACACACGCTCACTGACTACTGAGGCTCTCTAATGAATCGGCTTATCAAGTGGATCACTATCGTTTTTGCAGGGCTAGTCCTGCTGATGGTGCTGGCTACAGTCCTGCTACCGAAATTCATAGATCCGAATGACTACCGGAGTGACATTGCTAAAATGGCCTATGAGCAAACGGGACTGACATTAAAAATTAACGGCCCCATCGATTGGTCAGTTTTTCCCTGGCTGGGCCTGAACCTTAAAGACCTTACTGTAGCGGGTCATGATGGCAGCCAGCTGGCTAAACTTGAAAAGGCCGATGTCAGCGTTAAATTGTTGCCTCTTCTAACCAAAAATATTGAGGTAAAAAATGCCACCCTTGATGGCCTGAACCTTAACCTGGTTAAAAACCAACAAGGTAAAGGAAACTGGGAAGTAACCTCCGCCAAGCCCTCACCACCAGCCAGAACACCACCTGCCAAGGCACCCGTCCCTCAAGCAACCGCCACCAGCGCACCCGCAGCAGGTACCCCCATGGCACTGGATATAGCCAACGTTGCCATCAATAACCTGACGATTCAGTACAGCGATAAAACAACCGGCAACAGCTATGTGATCAAAAATGCCAGCCTCAACACAAGTGCCATATCCAACCAGACACCTTTTGACATAACCGCCAAGGCGTCAGTTTTAAGCAACAATCCCAAAATCAGCCTGAATACAGAACTTAAAGCGACAGTGACCTTTAATCTTGAAAAAGGGCTTTACGATCTGAATAACTTCAGCCTCATTGCAAAGCCTGATGCAGAACCACTAACCCTCACAGGCAACATCCACCTTCAGCAACAACCCTTCCTGACAAAAGGTGAGTTCAATATTGCCTCCTTCAATCCAAAACAATTTCTGGCACAATTAAATATGCCACTTCCTCCCATGGCTGATAAGAATGCGATGGAAAGCCTGACAGTAAAAGGCAGCTTTAAAAGCAATGGCAAAAGCCTGAATACTGACAACCTGGCATTAACGCTGGATGATTTTAACCTGAATGGTTTCCTCAATGTAGATGACATTGCCAAGGAGGCGATTACTTTCAAATTAACAGGCAATGCTCTGAATCTGGACAATTACCTGCCTCCTGCCACTTCAACGCCTGTTGCGGTTAAAGATCAAGACCAAGCCCCATCAGCCGAACCCAACACACCTGAAAAAGAACTGCCTCTGATTCCCGAAGCACTATTAAGCAACCTGAATATTAACGGCTCTATGAGTTTGACCGCACTGACAGCCGCCAACCTACAATTTGATCAACCGTCTATCACTATTCATGCTGCCGATGGACGCTCTGAAGTAAAAATAGCCTCAGGCTTTTATAAGGGCACCATTGAACTTGATGGAAAAACAGATGTCAGGGTAAAGGGCACACCGAAACTGGCTGTAAAAGCGACACTCAAAGACATTAGTCTAAACGCGCTATCAACGCCAATAACTGAGTTAAAGCCAATGCAAGGTGACGTCAATGCCAACATGAATATTGCCACCGAGGGGCAACTACAAAGTGCGCTGACCCGAAATCTTAATGGCACTATTGGTTTTGATATCAATCAGGGCGCCTTTAAGGAAGCCAACTTTAATAAAATGGTTTGCGAAGGTATTGCCCTTGTCCGACAGGAAAAGCTGCAAAAGAAAGACTGGGGCACCAGCACGCCATTTGAAGACCTCAGTGGTACATTTACCATCCGCAATGGTGTTGCCGTCAATAAAGACCTGACTGCTGCATTATCCAGCTTGAACTTAAAAGGCGATGGAACAATAAACTTTATTGACCAAACCATTGACTACCACGTTGGGCTGAATATTCGCGGAGATGAGCAGCTGCTTGACAACGACCCTGCCTGCGAAATCAACAAAGATTACGTCAATATAACCTGGCCTGTCCGCTGCCTCGGAAAATTAGGTGCACAACAATGTGGCCTGGATTCCGAACGTATGGCCAACACTATTGCGGACCTGGCGAAGCAGGAAGCTAAAAAACATATAAAAAATACCATTGATAAAAAAGTTAATGGCTTGAAGGATGCCTTCAAAGGCTTATTTAACTGACCAAAAATTAAGCGAAGCCCCAGGAACTCAAAGAGGCGGTAACTGGGGTGAATGAGCGTCACCTACAAAGTGGCCGTTTGAAAGGCGACAGTTTCAAGAGCTGATGTACCCAGTAAATGGCCCTCCCACAAACTGAACCCTGGCTTGTTGCTTGACCTGTGGCGGCGGGACAGGCTCTATTTGGGGCGTAACTCCCATCATCATTGTGTTCAAGCGTGAAGAAACCACAGGCTCATTACTGCAAAAATCAACATGGTACGTGGCGCAGTACTCCGGGATATAACGCATGGCCAACCTTTTCAGGTGATTAATATGCTTCACCCCCGCATGAAAACCTGCCTGCATTTTCGCAGCCTCAGCATGGCAGGTATGAACAAGGTTGGGGTCGCCCTGATTCGTTACTTTGTCGAGCGTAGCGTCATCCAGAATTTGTAAAAAACGCAGGGGATTGGCGGCAAAGCCGGAACTCACGGTCAGCGCGGCAATAACCGGACAGGGAATAACCGCTTTACGAAACCAGCTCGAGAACTCATCATGGTCGGTCAGCAAAGTGGGCGCGCCATTTACTGTGCTGGTTTGATGTGCTTTTATAGCCTGCCAGGCTTTATTGGCTGTTTCAAAGGAAGTGTTTACTAAATGGCGCTGGATAATACCTTCGATCCAACTCACAATTTCCCTGACAATATATATCACAACAATCGGCAACGAGCCAAAAGCAGGAAAGGCTGTGGCACCTATTCCCACACCAAGACTAATACCGGCATCCATGATACCGCCGCCCGCTTTCGCCAGAGAGTGCCGCGCCAGAGCGTTGGCAATAACCGAGGGGTAGCCGCCTAAAAAATCAGCATCACGGCCGTTCCACAACTGCAAAAAAAACTCTTTTAATCCTTGAACAGCATGAACCAAGCCTGAATAAAACTCCGACAGCTGGGTAAAATGCCCAAAACAGGGAATAGCGGCTCCAAAGGCTGATGAAAGCTGATTCCCCACCACAATCGTCAGCGTATCGGCGCTTAGAGTCAGCAAGAAATTAGAAACTGTTGTACTAAAACGCCCAAACAGTGATGTCATACGATCAATCGCCCATGCAAAAAACTCAGATATCAGCTTGTCTATTTTGCTAATTTCTTCAACAGCATAACCGGCTATGTCAGACAGGGATCGCCCCAATGAGGTTCTACCCGCTGTTTGCTGAAAGAGCCATGAGGGGAGTGCCATCAAGTCATTGGGCAGCGAAGATGCCGTTAGACCAGACACTAGTGATGCATTGGCGATCGAAAAGCCTTTTCGGACGGACTCTGCACGCGTATTGCCCAGAAAGTATAGAATACCCTTTCGAGCATCCGCCATCTCGGCCAACTGTAAATCAACAGCCGTTTGGCTGGTATTACCAAAAAGTTTGTTTTGGATACTATCGAATATATTAACTGGCATATTCAATACCCTACTATTCTATCACATTGATCTGGCAACTCCACACACACTAGGAGCCTGTCGGACTTAAGACAATTTCGGCCTAAAATCCAGAAAGTGCGGCCAGAATTTCCGATCAATTTGCTTAAATAGGTCAACTATTCGCACAAAT
>NZ_JAVLSP010000155.1:0-4735 GCF_031528575.1 Candidatus Sororendozoicomonas aggregata | reverse complement strand
TAGCCCCACTATTATCCTCAGAAGCAGAAATTTTTATCCTCAATTTCTCGTAATCCTCGCTACGGGCGCTATTCTCGGTCAGGCTCCTAGGAGCCTGTCTGACTTGCGCTTTCTGGATTTCAGGCCGAAATTGTCTTAAGTCCGACAGGCTCCTGGGCAAATGTCTTAGCGGTTGCAATTTTATTGCATGAGGTAACCAGAATGAACAGAGTATTACTGACTAACGCAACTTTTATTTCCACTATTTCCGCTATTTCCACAATATTGCTGACAAACGCTGGTTTTGCTGATACCGAGTCACTCATTCTGAAAGTAAATTTACATAACAGAACCAATTATACATGTAAAACATCAAGCCCTAACCTTAGGCATGGTTTTTGGAATATGAGACCTCCCAAGTCGATACAAGCACATACAACTGATTATTGGATGGTGCAACAGAGTCATTTTTATGGTCCCGATGTAGCTGTAACACTTAAATGTGGTGATTACTCTTTTAGTGTAAGAAATCGACAAACTTTTTCTTTTGTCGGTGGGAATCAATATTGCAGTACTTATGGTGTGGATAAACACCTGAAGGTGACAAATAAACAGATTCAGCATGCAAAATACAGACATATACCTGGTATCGCAGACATCAGTGTTTCACTGAATGGAAGTCATCTTGAGCTTGAGTAAAAGGGGAAAGTGACTGCATTAAAAATGTATTTGATGCCCTAACGATTATAGTTTTATTGCATGAGGTCATGAGAATGGGCAGGGTATTACCGGCTATCGCAGCCTTTATTTCCATGATATTTCTTATAAACTCTGGCTTTACTCGTGCCAGCTCACAGTATTTGAGAGTAAACTTTTATAACAAAACCGATTATACATGCGAAATAACAAGTATTTGGCGCAGACATGGTATGTGGGATAAAGAGCCACATGAAAACCAGTTGATAGACAAGCATAAATCAATTTATTGGTCGGGGAAACAGTCAGGTTTCTATGGCCCAGATATGGCTTTAACACTTCAGTGTGGTGGTTACTATTTTAGCGTGAGAAATCGACAAAATTATACTTTTTTGGGAGGGGGGGAACAGCATTACAGTACTTATGATGTAGATAAGCATCTTAATGTTATAAACAAGCAGGCTAAGCATGCCTCTGTTCATCATGGTGCTCCCGGTATTGCCAATGTCACTGTTTCATTGAAAGGAAGTCACCCCGTGCTTGAATAAAGCTGGAAACAAACAACCGCATTAAAGATAAGACCTAATGCCACGAGTATGGTTCTGTTAAATACCTGGTACCCAAAAAGAGTTAATGCCTGCTTCATCAATTTCAACAATATCCTGTAGCTGACCTGCCTGATCACTCTCAAGTAGTTCCATAGTACTGCTTGAATTCTGGAAACGGACTTTGATGAAAATAGATGACGATGTTCATATTTTAACTGAGCAATAGTTTTTGTATAGCTAGTACTTTAATGAAATCACAGATATGCCTGTTATGCTATTATTGTTTAAAAATAAAGTAGAAATTATTAATACCACAAAGTATGATGACCATTAAGTAAATATATTTGATTGCCTTTGATTACGTATATATTGAAAATATGGCGAAGCTATGCGAAAACATCTGTTCTTTATTTTCTTTAAAACGACATTGGTCAGTTTTATTAATAACTCTAATTCTGACGTCACCGTATGATACGTTACAATCGCATATCCTATGCAATGTACATAGTCGTTAATGAGTTAATGAGTATTTTTTTCCTACTTGGATCAGATGTCTTAATTAAAAGGATGTCTTAATTAAAAGGATGTCTTAATCTTAAAAAGTTATTGTGTGAGATGGCCATGATGAACAGTGTATTATTGAGAGTCGCAACCTTCATTTTCACGATATTCCTTACAGAATCCAGTTTTGCTCAAGCCGACGGAACGTGTCTGAAAGTAGATTTTCACAACAATACCGATTTTACCTGCACAATAACAAACCACCATAACAGGCATGGTACTTGGGTCAAAGAACCACCTGAATCAGTTGCGGCACATGAATCGACTTATTGGGGGGGGTACAAGGTGGATTGTTTGAGGGGCCTGATATGGATGCAACATTTGAATGTGGTGGCTACTACGGTAGCGTGAGAAATCGACAACATGTTACTGTTTTTGAAGGTGGGAATCAATTTTTCAGTACATATGACGTAGATAAGCATCTGAAAATAACATACAAACAAACTCAGCATGCCTCTTTTTATAAGAAAAAACCCGGTATCGCAGACGTTACTGTTTCGTTTACTGGAAATAACCTTGAACTGAAATAAAGCAGGAAATAACTTACCAGGTGAGTGCGAGGCAACGGAGGCTACCAGCGTTTGCAGGTATTTCAACTTCCTGAAAGCCTAGTTGCTTCTGGAGAGCGGCTTTTCTCAGAGAAATATAGCCAAAGAGAATTTGTCCTATGCCCTTTCACCTTTCCAGCTCTGCTAAAAACTCACCCGACCTCAATCCGTTCACAAACTGAGCATTGCGGATCCTTATATGCCAAGCTTCGGACAAGCCGCTCTGCGTTCTGCCAATGCCCGTACACCTTTAGAAGCAGTCTTAAACGTCATGCTCCTACTGCGGCTACGATAAATGGGTCTGAAAAGTCGCTTTTGTTCTTCAAATAGTCCCGCTACTCTCCTCACAAAAGCGACTTTTTATCCTCCATTGCTTGCGGTCTTCGCTACGGGCAGACTTTTAAGACTGCTTCTGATGAAAAAAGCGATCTGTTTTTCGATTTTCAAAGCAGCCCGGTGGCACTGGGTAACGAAGAAAAGCCCAAAACACTGCTGGAAAACATCGGACAAAATTGATAATGGATTACCATCGTTTCAAAATACTCAACAATACCCGGTAAAATTTAGCGCTATGTCCTATGATGAGGAAGAATCAATACAAAACAACAGAGGCTACTAATGATTGGTCGTGTTTCTATTGCTTGAAAGTCTCATTGTATCTGGAGAGTAGCTTCTCTTGCCTGTTTCTTGCAGATGCAGCAACAAAATCAGAGAGATCCGTTCCCATGCCCTTTCATCGTTCCGCTTCTTTCCAAAACCTCGTTCAATCCCAATACGGTGACGAACTGGACAATGCGGCCCCTCAGAAGCTGAGCATGGCACAAGCCGCTCTCTGTTTTGCCAATATCCATACATCCCTAGGTTCCAGTAACTTGGGAGTTGGTCATTTGACTGCCATAAAGCCCTGGACACCCTGCCTCCCTGATCCAGATGTGATCAATTATATGCTCCTTTCATCACGACCGAAGAGAGCCAATTGCGGTTTAAAAGACTATGTCTCGGCAATTACAAAAAGTCAGGTGGGTAACTGTGGCGAAAAAAACATACTGGTTTGTTATTTTCTGTTACAACAAGCCACTCCAGTAAAATACCATCGTGTTTTCCTCTGGCCGGATGATCATGAATTTGTTGTATTAAGCCAGGAACCCAGTGAACAGGGGTTGTTCCCTGAAAATTTTAACGATTGGAATGATGATGCCGTGGTTATTGATCCTTGGATCGGTATCTGTGCATCCGCCCGACACTACCCTGAGCTCTGGCGCATGAAACTCGACACGATGGCTGCGGTGGGCATTGAGCTAAGAGCCCCTTGCTTTGAAAAAGGCAAATGGCTGAAGGCTAATGTATCATCTTGGAAAAACATGCTGGACAATAATCAAAAATATACTTTGAGAGCCCACCCTCTGAGTTCGCAATGCCCTTAGCATTTTTCCCCAAGCCCCCTGGGCTTCTAGAGGCTGTCGCGAAACGCTGAAATACACCCCGCACGTCATCCTGTACAGGGAATGTACAGGAACCACACGCTATGGAAGGCACGCTAACCGCACGCGTCATGGGGGTTTAGTGATTCACGTCCTTGTGGCATAGATCCCTTACAATCCCCGTACGGGATGATGACGGAGAAATTAAGCGTTTCGCGACACCCTCAAGAAGTACGGGGTTTTACGTGATTTCGATAAAACGAAACATTTCTTCTTTATTTATTCTATTTTCTTTCGATACCTTTCAAAAACTTAAAATTATTGATTTAAGTCAGTATTTGAAGCTTACTCAATCTTCTCTGAAAATGTTGACATTGCCGACTCTGAGTCCCTCTTGTCAGTAGCGACGCCCGCACAAATTATGCTTGAGCCAGGCGATGTAAAAAATCAGCTGAATCTTAGTATCGTGAACCCTGATTTGGCGCTCTATGAGGGTATTGATGCGGATCTACAGTCGTCCATGGCTGTCTAACAACTCCCAGCCTGTGGAAACCGTATTCAGGCTTAAAGGTAAATGGAACTTGGTGTCAACATTTTCGGACGCTTCAAGCGTTCCTGGCATTGAGGTAAATATTGATGAGGCAGGAAAAACTACCGTGGTCACCACAACCACTGTTAACGCCAGGCCGTTGCCATTAACGTTGCAAAGAGTTGATTCATCGGCATTGAGCGGTTGACCGCTTTTAACCTCTAACAGTCATGGTCAGTCTCAGAAACCAGGCAGGCGTTTCTGAGACTGAGAGAAACGAAAGTTACTCAACAGGCAGCCTGTGACTATTAGTCCGACAGGCTGCTGGTTTCAATGAACTTCAACCCATATATATTGTTATATTTTCAGGCTCCTAGGAGGCTGTCCGAGAATAGCGCCCGTAGCGAGGATGGCAGAAAATTGAGGATAAAAAGTTGGAAATTTTTAGTGAAT
>NZ_JAVLSP010000154.1:0-4877 GCF_031528575.1 Candidatus Sororendozoicomonas aggregata | reverse complement strand
CCCCGCTATTCTCCTCAGAAGCAGAAATTTTATCCTCAATTTCTCGCAATCCTCGCTAAGGGCGCTATTCTCGGTCAGGCTCCTAGGTCACATTGTCCTAGAGCAGAGCGCCCAACGCCCAATTCAGCTTCTTACCTTTGATGGTCGAGGCGGTTTTGATGGGTATATTTCTGGTGTTTAGTCCATATCCGTGGGTATACAGATCTTTCTCAAAAGCGGCAGCAAAGCAAGTATTGAACAGGTAGGGGGTGACTTTGAAGCGTGTCGATCCACTGGTCAGGTTGTGCCATTGCTGGGAGCAAAATGCCTGACCTTGCCGCTCCAGGCTCTTGATGGAAAAGGCCTTGTCGATACCCAATTCTATCGCCGTATAATCATAGGCGGAAATCGCCACAAAGCTCGGCACTCCATCCACCATATGATGAGCGTTAATGTAAGCCGGTACATTATGCACCTTATCCACCAGGGGTTTTATCTTGTCAGCGCAAGCAGTGAAGTTCCCTGTCCCTTTTTCACCACTGGGTAAAGGATATCCCTTTGGAAAACAGGTTGGCTCATTGACGAACTGAGCCATAGCCATGGTTAATCCCAGTCCTAAAAAACTCGCTGAGCACACACGGCGGTTTTGATGATTAATGGTCATTGTCACAGCGTCTTTGCCGCCGCACTCATAAGTCACCTCCGTAGAGGCCCCACCAAGGTCCAGCACCCCCTCCGAGGGGGTTCCCCTGGCAAACGCTTCATTGAGGTAATTGAGGGCTAACCAACCGTAGATTCCTTCTTTCTGACCACTGATGGTTTTTACATCAATCGTTGACCGTGGGAAAGCCTTGGACAAATACTTTGTAATAGCCTTATTGATCGACGCCCTGTTACCTGGCGACAACAGGCGCATGCCTGCTGTAGAATAGAAAAGGATACGATCTGGCGCCCTGCCTTTAAAGCTTGAGAACAATTTGTCCATATAAGGCGCCAGATTATTAGACGGCAGTGATTGGATGCCTCCTTGCTGTATTACGCTCTTCTGAGAGTGAATGACTGGAAGTCCACTCGACGAATCTTTGATATATTGATAGAAATAAAGCCTTGAGCCAGAACTACCCGCATCCACAACTATTGTAGTTTTGTCATTTTGAGCAGGCTCCGCACTCGCCAGGGCAGGCAACAAAGCAATAATAATAATCGGCAAACGACTTAACCACTGACCAAATAACATGACACATCCCCACTTCTACTGAAAAAGACGGTTCTGTAAATTCACCCGTTGAAGGTTAGATTTCAGCAAATAAAAAAACAAGAAGTCGTAATGAGTGTAGCAAACGGGATGTGGACAGCAGAAATGATTGAGAAAGCCTGTCATTGCCGGGATTTTCAACGCGCGTTCAACGCACCTCTGCTCTGGCGATCAGATTGTCTTCCTGATGGCCGGGTTAGAAAAGGTCATTACAAAAGCTATAGATTAAAAAAGATTAAAAAAGATTAAACATTTCGTTTCAGATCAATATGCCACAAAAAAAGCGACTAAAGTCGCTTTTTTTGTCAGCAACAGGTACCGGAAAATACCCATTACAATTCAGTTGCCAGAATAATAAAAAAGAGTTAAGCGCTTACTCGCGTAGCAGCACTTAGCTGAGTTTTTCCTTGATACGCGCGGCCTTACCACTACGATCACGCAGGTAGTACAGCTTAGCCTGACGAACGTCACCACGACGCTTCACAGAGATAGAAGCAATCAGCGGGCTGTAAGTCTGAAACGCACGCTCAACGCCAACACCGTTGGAGATTTTGCGTACGGTGAAAGCGGAATTCAGTCCACGGTTACGCTTGGCGATAACCACGCCTTCGAACGCCTGCAGGCGCTCACGGCTACCTTCTTTAACTTTAACCTGGACAACAACAGTGTCGCCCTGAGCAAAAGAAGGGATCTCTTTGCTCATTTGCTCATTTTCGAGCGCTTGGATAATTCTGTTCTTACTCATTGGTTTGCTCCCAGTCGTCAAGTAATGTTCCACTCAGTCAGCAAGTCCACAGATTAACCCGTGGTGTCGCAATGTGACTGCTGATGGTCGTGAATAAACTCCTCCAGCAGTGTTTCTTCTTCGCTGGTCAACGTCCTGCGCGCTAGCAAGTCGCGGCGGCGTAACCAGGTTCTGCCCAGGGATTGTTTCAGACGCCAGCGCGCGATACGCTGGTGGTTGCCTGAACGCAACACCTCCGGCACTGTTCGACCCTCAAAGGTTTCAGGCCGCGTGAAGTGCGGGCAGTCAAGAAGACCCTCTGCAAATGAATCTTCCTGAGCGGAATCTTGGTGACCCAGGGTGCCCGGTACAAAGCGTGAAACTGCATCCATCAACGTCATGGCAGGGAGCTCGCCCCCACTGACTACATAATCGCCAATCGACCATTCCTCATCGATTTCGTTCTGTAATAACCGTTCATCAATGCCTTCATAACGCCCCGCGACCAGAATCAACCGCTTTGAAGCGGCCAGTGCTTTCACCCCTTGCTGATTCAGCAGACGTCCCTGGGGTGACAGGTAGATTACTTTGGTCTCGGCTCCTGCTGCCTGCCTGGCAGCGGAGATGGCGTCACGCAGAGGTTGAATTTTCATCAACATGCCGGGACCACCGCCAAAAGGTCGGTCATCCACGGTTCGGCGCAGGTCTTTGGTGAAATCTCTGGGGTTCCAGGTTTCCACGCCAATAATGCCTTTCTGGACAGCACGGCCAGTAATGCCGTGCTCAGTCACTGCCTGGAACATCTCCGGAAACAGGCTGATGACACCGAACCATAATTCAGCGTTTATAGCAGGTATCGATTGATCGAGAGTTGCCATAAACACTAGTACTCCGGGTCCCAGTCAACCCGGATAAACCCCTTCTCAGGGTTAACGTCAAGCACAACCTGATTAACCAGCCAGGGTACCAGACGCTCTCGCTTATCAACGCTGCCTTTGGACGGCGCTATCACCAGAACGTCATTGGCGCCGGTGGCCATCAGATGACTGACCTTGCCCAACAGAACGTTATCATTCACCCCATCGCGGGAGAAAACGCTCAGCCCTTCCAGTTGATGCCAATAGACCTCATCATCAGGGGCGGGGGGCATATCGCTGGCATTAACCATGATCTCGCTGTCGCAGTAGTTTCGCGCGCTCTCACGGTCATCACAGCCAGCAATGTGTACGACCAGGCCTTTGCCATGAAGGCGCCCCTGATCGATTTCAACGGTTTCAATACGGCCCTTGTGGCTGACTATCCAGTGGCGGTAGTTGAGAATGTTATCCATAGGGCTGGTATGGGAGTACACCTTGACCCAGCCTTTTACACCGTACACAGCAACAACGCTACCCAGTGTAATCCGCTTCACTGCGCTGGTTTCACTCGTTTTTTCGCCAAACGTCACTGGATCATCCACCTCAGGCAGCTTTAGCGGCGTCTTTCAGCAGTTGCGCTACACGATCAGAGGTAGTGGCGCCTAAAGATACCCAGTGAGCTACGCGCTCGCTGTCAACACGCAGGCGCACTTCCTGGCCGCGAGCCTGTGGGTTGAAAAAGCCTACCCGCTCGATGAACCGGCTGCCACGGGCTTTGCGGCTGTCAGCAACAGTCAGGTGATAAAAAGGGCGCTTCTTGGAGCCACCACGGGCCAGACGAATTGTTACCATGGACTGGTTTTCCTGTAGTTGATTTCCGGCAACTGACGCACCGGGTTCAGGGAGTGCCCCGTTCCTGGTACAGAGCCAGCCTTTCCTTACCTCAGATAGTGAATGACTGACCATAAAGGGCGCATATTCTAAGGAATATGCAAGCTTCTGACAACCAGTCTTCGGATATCCGCAGTATTTGGGATTAAATAGCGAAAGAGAGGTATCATCACTCCCACCCATCCGGGCACCTGATGCTATCCCTGATGCTATAAATGGCGCCTGAATAACGACGGCGTTGCTTTATAAAGGTACGGGAGAAGCAACGGCCTCCTCAATGTTAACCATGATTTTCTCAGCCATGGACATGGCCAGATTATTATCATAATAGGCGGCTTCATTAATAAAGTGTGGGTAAGCTTCATAGTCGCCTTCCCAACGGATTTCTCCCCCATTAAACAGCGCCATAACCGGGTCGCCTTTACTCAGTGGCTTAAAATCCTGATCCTGGACATTCTTATGCACCATGCCGATACGCTCACCTTTTTCGTTTTCCGGGAGTTTCAGGGTTTCGGTGTAACGGAAGGCTTCATAACAGGGGGGTAATTCAGGCAAATTACCGCCGTTACAATGATGGACATAATCGAGAATATGATGAGTCATGGCATCCATCTGTTCCAGAATATCCTGTCGCACCACGGACTGTGGCTGTGGACCCACTTCGACAATGACGCCCTGTGGCGCCACTGAGCAGAGGTAGGGGTGATCTGCCATGGGACAGGAATCTTCTACAATCACCACGACTTCAGGCATTTTACTTTTAAGATAAGCGCCCATCTTGCGATTGAACGCGTCCATCCGCAATAAAATCAGGCTCGGCCCCATGTTACTGGTGGTGTTATGTAAATCAATGATGAAGTCGGTTTTGGCGTCACCTTTTTTACCCTTTGGCCCTAGTTGCCCATTCATGGCCTTGGCACGGCTTTGCTCATAGTTGCACAAGGCGTCATTGTTAAGATCGTCAGCGGTAAACTGTCGGTTCAGATCACAATCCACATAACGCTTGTTTTCCTCGTGCGCTTTAGGGTTAGCAAAGACGGTATTCACAACAAAACTGTCACGAGCAACGCGTTGTGGTGATTGCTGCCACTGCTTAATCAAGGTGATGCCAGTGAACTCATTACCATGGGTGCCTCCCACAATGGCTACCTTCTTGATTGTTGTCATTAGC
>NZ_JAVLSP010000153.1:0-4920 GCF_031528575.1 Candidatus Sororendozoicomonas aggregata | reverse complement strand
CGTCAAATAGCCCCACTATTATCCTCAGAAGCAGAAATTTTTATCCTCAATTTCTCGTAATCCTCGCTACGGGCGCTATTCTCGGTCAGGCTCCTAGCCGCGGAAGCGCAGGGGCAAGCAGGTTTAAATATAGGAATCATGCAGTGTCTAACGTTATTATTACCACCGGCAGTAAAGTCACCCTTCACTTTTCCCTGAAGTTGGAAGACGGTGCAATCGTGGACAGTAACTTTGAGGGAAACCCGGTTAGTCTGATTATTGGTGACGGTAATCTTCCAAAGGGCTTTGAGAAACAACTACTCGGGCTGGCAGCCGACGAGAAAAAAAGCGTGACGGTGCCACCAGAAGATGCCTTTGGTATGCCAAACCCCAATAATATACAAACCATTGCCCGCGACGCATTTGGTGTCGATATGGCGCTCGAAGAAGGGCTGGTGGTATCTTTTTCCGATGCCGGCAATACCGAGCTGCCAGGGGTAGTGCGATGCTTTGATGAAGAAACCGTTGAAGTTGACTTTAATCACCCGTTAGCGGGGCATGCTTTGCAATTTGATGTGCAGATTCTGGATGTAGTGACCGTTAACTGATCTTTCGGAGGTTGTCTGAAAAAGTTGTCTGAAAAAGTTGTCTGAAAAAGTTGTCTGAAAAAGTTGTCTGAAAAATCTACCCGAAGCGAGGACAGTAAAAGTGGAGGGAAAAATCAGCTTTAGTAAAGGCAGTGACGGACTATTTACCGAGTAAAACGGATTTTCAGACCCGTTTATCGCGCGGCGCGGTTGTAGCGCGACGTTTAAGACGGCTTCCAAAACAGGCTCCTAGCCCGGATATTTCATAAACTTCCTTAGAGCCGCAAGGAGCAAGCAAGGCCAGGAGCATGTTTATGAAATATCCGGGCTAGTATAAGGTGCAGGTGAGTTAAGCTACCCTACCTGCGCCTGTTAGTATTTAGTGATTAGAGTGAACCATGAAAGTAAAGCTAGCCAATCCCAGGGGTTTTTGTGCCGGTGTCGACAGGGCGATTGAGATTGTCAATCGTGCCCTGGATGTGCTGGGGCCGCCGGTTTATGTCCGCCATGAGGTCGTGCATAACAAGTTTGTGGTGGAAAGCCTGAAGGAGCGGGGCGCTATCTTTGTGGACGAGTTAGATGAAGTTCCTGATGATAAAGTTGTGATCTTCAGTGCCCACGGAGTCTCCAAAGCCGTTGAGCAGGAGGCCAATCGCCGTGGCCTTAACGTTTTTGATGCCTCCTGCCCCCTTGTCAAAAAAGTCCATATTGAAGTGGTGCGCTATTCCCGCGAAGGCCGGGAGTGCATTCTGATTGGTCACGAAGGCCACCCGGAAGTCATCGGTACCATGGGGCAATATGATAATAGCAATGGCGGCCACATGTATCTGGTGGAAAATGAAGCAGATGTCAGTCGTCTGGTGGTAAAAGACCCTTCGCATTTGTCTTATGTAACGCAAACCACCTTATCCATGGACGATACAGCGCGCGTTATCCAGTCATTGCGTGCACGCTTTCCGAAGATTCAGGGGCCGCGTAAGGATGATATCTGTTATGCCACACAAAACCGCCAGGATGCTGTGCGTATGCTGGCCAGGGCCTGTGACCTGGTACTTGTCGTCGGTTCCGTCAATAGCTCCAACTCTAACCGCCTGCGAGAGCTGGCAGAGCGGGAAGGGTGTGAAGCGTATCTGATAGATAATGCCACCCATATTAAAAACCACTGGCTGGAGGGTAAATCATCTGTTGGTGTGACGGCAGGGGCTTCTGCGCCTGAAGTGCTGGTGAAAGAAGTGATTGATTTTCTGGGTAGGCAAGGCGCTGATGCCGTAAACGAACTCGATGGCAAGCAAGAAAATATTACCTTTACAATCCCTAAGGAATTGCGTTTAAAGGCTGTGGCCGATCACTGAGAAAATATCGTACGACGATCAATACAACAACAAAAAAGGTGGCTGTCAGCCACCTTTTTTATGGGTATCACGTTGTTGACATCAGGCAGCGGTGAGTTTCTTTTTACCTTTTTTGCCTTCCAGTACATTATTGTTACTGTCGCCAATGGCAATTTTACGCGGCTTGATGGCTTCGGGAATTTCACGCTCCAGCTCAATATGGAGCAAACCATTGATGATGGTAGCACCGGTGACTTTAACATAGTCTGCCAGCTGGAAGTGACGTTCAAAGTTGCGTTCGGCAATGCCTTGATACAGGTATTGACGCTCAGTGTCTTCCCGCGCTTTTTTCCCCTGAACCGTCAGCACATTTTCGCGTGTTTCAATCTCCAGCTCGTCTTCACCAAAACCTGCCACTGCCATGGAAATACGGTATTGGTTTTCTTCCAACAGTTCAATATTGTAGGGAGGGTAGCCATTTTGATTAGTACTGGCCTTAATATTTTGTAGCATGTGGGCAACACGGTCAAAGCCAATAACAGAACGGTATAAGGGGCTGAAGTCAAAATCGATAGTACGCATGGTTATATCCTCATAATGAGCAATAGGGAGCAGCCGGTCTTTCCTGGGAACAGACCTGTCAGTATCAACGCTCTGGGATAATATCACTCGGTGATTAGAGCCATTGACATCAATCTATATAGGGGCGAATTTTTGTTTTCCAACCCCGCCCATAAAAAAATTAATTTCTGTCAGTAGTCTTATACTAATCGCTCTTTTTATTCTTTTGCGAAACGAGTAGTGGTAATGTCGTTATCGAGCATACGATCATCGTCAAACAAATAGCGACCTGTAAAACTTTCACCATGCAGGAGCCGTGGTAACCATAAACGGTCGTCTTCCCACATTTCGTTATAGGGAATATCATCCAGAGCAAACCACAGAGGAATAGCTTCATCGGTTTCAGTGGGCGTTCCGGTATAGTCTGTGGCGATATAATTGTGTACATGAATAGAGTAGCCATCCACAAACTGGAACCGGCTTTCGCCCTGGTGCTGCAGGTTAATGGGAGTGATACACAGCTCCTCCTGTACTTCGCGGATGGCGCACTCAAGGGGCGTTTCACCCGCCTCCAGCTTCCCGCCCGGGCCATTGATTTTTCCCGCACCCAGGCCACGTTTTTTTCTGATCAGTAAAATCTGCTCATTTTTAACAATAAACGTCAATGTTGCTGTGTGTTTGGGAACCCAGCGTTTCCAATCAATATCATTGAGCGTTTGGTAAGTCGAAGTCATTGGTCTTATTCATCAGCCAAAGAAATAATGATCAGATGCATGAATCCAAAGCCTCAGGAGCCTGTTGGACTTATGCTTTCTAGCATAAAATTCAGTAGGACGAGTCAGAATTTTCGATCAATTTGTGCGAATAGTTGACCTATTTAATTAAGCAAATTGATCGGAAATTCTGGCCGCACTTTCTCGCGGTTTCTCGCGCTTTCTGGATTTTAGGCCGAAATTGTCTTAAGTCCGACAGACTCCTCAGCATCAAGCCATCACCGTTTGGAAACTAATGAGAAAAGCTGCCTGCTTTTGTCATCGGTTGCAGCACATAAGCAGTCTATCCATAAAAGCGTGTGAGCCGCTATCTCAGATAACCACCGCAACAGCATTGTTAACAAGTGCGATGGGGGTAATTCCTACTATAATTAATCGTCGGGCATTCTTATGCCAGAATCGGGCCAATTGTACAATAAAAAGTACAATAAAAAGCATAAAAAAAGCATAGATCGCGACGTGAATATGGCCGGCAATATCATGACAGAGGCAGCAGGCTGTTCGTTTCCGCTGAAGGATGCACACGGTAGGTAGCTGCTGCCTGAGAAGCCTCTCCTACTTTAGTTGGGGAGAGGTCTTATACATTGGCAAGCAGTAGGCTTCGCCTGTGATCATTTACCCGAAAAAGCGGTGATTGCTATGCCTGATACTGATAATAGCGTTCATAGTTCCGGTTATAAGTACAATAACCTTTCTTTATGCTTTAAGGGGACGGCAAGCCATCCAGACATTATTTTTACTCGCGGTTTTAAGCTAGGCGAATGTAGCAAGCATGATAATGAGGACTCAAACCTGATGCTTGAAGATTGCAGGTTTGATCGCATGCCCTTCGATGCGAATTACTATATTCGTCTTAACGGGCGTATTGATGCGGCGGCTATTTTTCCCACTCGTAAGCGTGGCGAACTGTATCCAGGCGAAACGACATTTATTTACTTTATCTATGTTCCCCTGGAACACTTGCGCAAATTTTCCAACTACACGCTGAGTCGGATCGTATGGGCGCGTGAGTTGCTTACCGAGAAGCAGGGTGTCACCAGTGAAATGATTCAGACCAACTGCGTTCAATTTTTTCAGGATGAGAAAGGCTGTAGCTCTGATATCCCCCCTGAACTGATTGCCGGAGCATTACATATTTCAAGACGTCGTGGGTCAGGGAATGTACATAAGGGTTACTATGCGGGACACCGGTACAGCCCCAATGATTCATGTATGCTTCCGCAGCAGTACAAGGATGCGTGCAAGACTCTCGCTGAGAGGGCTATAGGGGAATCGGCAAGAAAACTGGCTTCTGTAACGGACGCTTCAGGGCTTGAGAAAAAGAGCTCTAACAACCCCGGGCTGCCTGAACTATCCCGTTATTTTATGCCTCCCTCTTCCCCTCCCCCTGGTCCTGAGCCCGGCTTTTGGGAAACATGCTGTATGCCGTACCGTTGCGATACCGAAGAGCCACCATACCGTCAGGTGTGAGTGTATCGACGGCAGGTTTGATATAAGCTTTACAGGGTGAAGATAAGGAGGGATACGGGACGGTGCCGTGGCATTGAAATATGATGCAGTCCTTGTATCCCTTGCACCTTGTCTGTCATGCCTAGGAGGCTGACCGAGAATAGCGCCCGTAGCGAGGATTACGAGAAATTGAGGATAAAAATTTCTGCTTCTGAGGATAATAGTGGGGCTATTTGACGA
>NZ_JAVLSP010000152.1:0-4961 GCF_031528575.1 Candidatus Sororendozoicomonas aggregata | reverse complement strand
GGCTTAAGCTTTCGAGCATGAAATTCAGTAGAGCGAGTCAGATTTTTCGATGGATTTGTGCGAATAGTTGACCTGTTTAAGCAAATTCATCAGAAAATATGACCGCTCTTTCTGGATTTCAGGCCGAAATTTCCTTAAGTAGTCCGACAGGCTCCTAGCATTTATAGTATTAGTGAATATATAAAAGTCTTTGAGGATATTGAAAACAAAGAATACAGGTGAACTGCAAGTTTGTCGTAATTAAATTGTTTACAATTTGTCAGCTTGTACTATACATAAAACACTCTCTGTTAGGATTAGGCGGGCCACTCTATTTGGTACTAAGGTAGAGCGTTAAGCCACAAAACAAGCAGTGAATCGTTGAGTGTCATTAACATTTAATCATTGAGTAACAGATAATGAAGCACAGGTTTATTAAGCAATCGTTCTTAAAAAAATGTTTGCTGGCAAACATGATTGCAATTGCGTCGTCGTACTCTTTTGCAGGGTTTGTGACAGTAGAAGAAATAAAGGTACCGGACAAGCTCAATGTTGTTATTTGCCAAAATCAAAATACTGGGAAGGATGATAGTCATCCAGTTACAGAAGTGGACTATGTGCTTAAATACCTGGGCGAAGAAAGTCCTGCTACCATTGTTGGCAGAGCTGCCAAGGTTGTGGGTGGTTCTAGCATGAGACATCCAAGCTTGGCCCCTAAAGAGAAGGTACGTACAAAAAATGTTTTGATTGAAATGTTACCCGAACACATTCGCAACCTGCCTGGATTAAAAGAATTTAATGATGATGAAGAAGGACACTTATCAGATTTAACTTTCTTGACGTTATACCATCAAGAAAACAATTTCAAAAATGACTACCTTGATAAATGCAAGAAAGATAATGCGAGTCCCTATGACCGGATACTAACTCTTTTTCATTCCACTAATAGGTGTGGGGAGGGTTCTGTACTCGCGGATACGCAAGTCGTATGGAATCGGAAAATAGAATTCCAGCACTCATTTGCCAGTATTGTACCCGTAAGTAACAATGACAGAAATCCGGGTTATTATATTAAGAATCATTTACAGGCTGCAGATGCGTTACCGTCGTACATATCAGAAACGTTTAAGAAAGAAAATTTTAAGCGCGCAACGGTTGTTTTCCAATTACCTGAATACCGACCTCAGGCTGCTGTTCAGGATACAGATCCAAGGTTTTTATTTTTGGATAGACTTGTTGACGAAGATTCACACCAATACCCCCACTTGCACACTGTTTTCCTGACTATTCCTGAAGATGAAGACGAAGAGTTTCTGAACCGCTTGCTACAAACGGTTCGGAATACTATTGCTGACAAAGGAATAACTGATGAATCTGAATCTGACCGTTATTTGTCTCACGAGGAAAATAAAACAGGACTAACAGCACTTGCTGAGAGAAGTATGAAAACCGCTGACCGCAACGCTAGGAAACTCGAAGGGCTATCAATTGGACTTAGGTTACAATATTTTCAAGAAGAATCAAAAAGTTATCAAGAATTGTCTGAGAATCTTAGAGCGAGGACAGAAGCAGCAATAAAAAAAGAGAGGGTTTTAACTAAAGAACTACAAGAGGCTAGAAATCAAATCACGATGCTGTCAGATGAAATAAAGAAACAGGAGGATGCGGCTACTCAATTACGGGAGAATCACGATCAGTCTGGTCGTGAGACAGAAGCGAGATATCAAGCCTCTATACAAGAATTGAAAAATGATCATCAAAAAACTATTGAAGAAAATAACATTAAACATGAAGAGGAAATGAAAGAACTGAGAATAGCTTGTGATAAAGAAAATGATGAATTTAAAGAGGAATGCAACCGATTAGTAGACGAAGCTAATAAAGTAGCAAAAGACAAAGAAGTTGACTATAAAAATTATAAAGCCGCAAAAGAAAGAGAAATTGATGAGCTGGCTAATAGATTAGAAGATGCAGAACAATTATTAAAAACGAAAGCTACACAGACAGAGCTTTTCGCAAAAGAAGCTGCTGATTCAAATAAACTAGTTCAGGAACAGATTAAAGAAAATAATAGGCTGAGAGGTGATCTTGCTAATCTTGCGGCCAAAGTCAGTGAGACTGATGCATATAGCCGAAAGATGGAAGATAAACTTAAATCACAAGACGAAAAAAACAAATATTTAATGGAAAGACTGAGTAGAGTAGGAGCTTTAACTAGAGCGAGTTTACACGGTGATGATAATAAATCTCTTCGTAGCCACCATTCAAGCTCAGCGTCAGAGGGTACAGCTAGCCCAGAGCATTCTGGAGGCGAGTCATAGCCTGAAAAGATATCATTTTGATGGCTCCCTTTAAAGGGAGCCTTTTTTTAAATTACTCATGTTTATTGTGAAGTCACTTTATCTGCATTCACGTACAAAGGCGGTCAGTTGCTCCTTGCCAAGAACAAAGCGCCATTGGCTATTAAGTGCAGCGGAGAACGCCTTCTCTGAGCCTTCCGGTAAGAAGCTGATCACAAATTAATTACAGGCTCTTAAATTACATCCTCGCTCCACTTAGCTCTCAGAAAATTGGAAAACAGGCAGCCCTTCTCATTGATTTCACTTTTCACAAAACACCATGAACCGTTCGTGTCGAAGCTTTGGCCGTGAAGGGGGTGATCAAAAACCCGAATCTAGGCGTCTGACCGAGAATAGACTACCCTACTGCGGTTGCGATAAATTGTTCTAAAAATTCCTGCTTCTTCGTCAAATAGCCCCGCCATTCTCCTCAGAAGCAGAAATTTTTATCCTCAATTTCTCGCGATCCTCGCTAAGGGCGCTATTCTCGGACAGGCTCCTAGCCCGGATATTTCATAAACATGCTCCTGGCCTTGCTTGCTCCTTGCGGCTCTAAGGGAGTTTTGCTCAGTCGACCGTACTCCCCGGTACGGCGCTCCTTCGCAAAACCCCTTAGAGCTGCAAGGCTCTGCGCAATTCTCAGGGCAGTTTATAAAATATCCGGGCTAGCAAAGTGTATAACTGATGCTAACGGGAGTTGGCTGTCTGAACATCATCCGGGCAAAGCGTGTTGAAACAGGAAGTCAATGATGACTTATCGAATTGAGAACCCTCACCGTTTCCGCCACAATAGCCAGGATAATTTTCAAGATAACGACATTCCATGCAACAACTAAACAACAAGCGGGTGCTGCTCGGTGTTACTGGTGGTATTGCGGCCTATAAAAGTGCTGAACTGACTCGGTTACTGATCAAAGCTGGCGCAGAGGTACGGGTTGTTATGACCAAAGCCGCCTGTGAATTTATGACACCGCTCACACTACAGGCGCTTTCTCACAACCCGGTGCATCTTGACTTACTTGACCCGAAAGCTGAGGCAGCTATGGGGCATATTGAATTGGCTCGCTGGGCTGATGTGGTGTTGGTGGCGCCGGCCACAGCAGACTTTATGGCGCGTCTGGCCGGTGGTCATGCTGATGATTTGCTCACCACCTTATGCCTTGCCACCAGTGCGCCAATTGCCTTAGCCCCCGCCATGAATCAGGGTATGTGGCTTGACAGCAAAACCCAGCAAAACCGTGACGCCCTCATTGAGCGGAGCATTAAGTTGTTTGGCCCTTCTGAAGGCTCGCAAGCCTGTGGTGATGTCGGCCCTGGTCGTATGCTTGAGCCTTTACTGCTGATTGAGGCATTGGCTTGTTGCTTTGAAAACAGGCAACTGGACGGTGTACATATAATGATTACGGCAGGCCCTACGCAAGAAGCCATCGATCCAGTACGCTATATCTCTAACCACAGCTCTGGAAAAATGGGCTATGCATTGGCAGAAGCTGCCGTTGAGGCCGGCGCTACCGTAACACTGATTAGTGGCCCGGTAGCATTGCCTGAGCCAGAGCGTGTACGGATAATAAAAACCGTCAGTACCTGTGATATGCATCGAGCTGTACACGACAATCTGGATACGGTTGATATCTTTATTGGCTGTGCTGCCGTGTGCGATTATCGCCCTGAGGTACCACTGAACGAAAAAATTAAAAAAAATCCTGACAACCACTTTGAAACCATGACGCTATGCCTGGTTCGTAATCCAGATATTATTGCTTCGGTCAGCGCCATGGAAAAGGCCCCGTTCGTGGTGGGATTTGCTGCCGAAACTCAAAATGTGCTGAGCTACGCCGCAAATAAATTGAGTCGTAAAAAGCTCAATCTTGTGGTGGCAAACGATGTTTCCGATACTGATATTGGCTTTGCCAGTGATAGCAATGAAGTCACGGTGCTTGGGGAATATATTGAGGAAGCCCTGCCACGTGCTTCCAAAAAAGTACTCTCTGGCAGGCTGATTAGCCTGATTGCAGACAATTACACCATCTGGAAAACCAAACAGGAACACGATGATAAACCTTAAAACCAAGATCCTGGACAGCCGCCTCGGCAATGAATTCCCTATGCCTGCCCATGCAACAAATGGCTCAGCCGGCATTGACCTGCGTGCCTGCCTCGATACCCCCTTAACGCTGGAGTCAGGCCAGACAGAGCTGCTACCAACGGGTATGGCTATTCATCTGGAAGATCCTGCTCTGGCCGCCATGATATTGCCCCGCTCTGGTCTGGGCCACAAACACGGTATCGTGCTGGGTAATCTGGTCGGTCTGATCGATTCTGATTATCAGGGGCAGCTGATGGTTTCCTGCTGGAATCGTGGTCGCACCGCATTCACCATCAACCCGGGTGAGCGTATCGCTCAGTTGATTATTGTGCCAGTTATTCAGGCTGCACTGGACATTGTGGACGATTTTGAACAAAGCCAACGTGGTGAAGGTGGTTTTGGGCATTCGGGTCGGCATTGACCTAAATTGTGGTGCAAACTCGCTCCTTTAGGGGCGAGTCTAGGAGCCTGTCCGAGAATAGACTACCCTACTGCGGTTGCGATAAATTGGTCTAAAAATTCCTGCTTCTTCGTCAAATAGCCCCACTATTATCCTC